>JAKLIM010000263.1 GCA_022709605.1 Bacteroidota bacterium
GTCGCATTACATATTTCGAACAAAAAGAAGGATATGAAGTGGCGGCCAAGTTGCGTGAGAATAAAATACCTTCGGATGTGATTCATTTCGACACCGGATGGTTCGAAACCGACTGGCAATGCGATTATAAATTCTCGCCTTCGCGCTTTGCCAATCCTCAACAGATGATTGATGATTTGAAAAAGGATGGTTTCCACATTTCGTTGTGGCAATTGACTTATTTTACTCCTAAAAACAAGTTTTTCCCCGAAATAATCGACAAAAACCTGCACATAAAAAACTCAAAAGGTGAAATGGCTTACGAAGATGCTGTACTTGATTTCTCGAACCCAAATACCGTAAAATGGTATCAGGACAAACTGGCGGGCTTATTGAAAATGGGTGTTGGTGCTATTAAAGTTGACTTTGGTGAAGCTGCTCCGTTAGAAGGAACTTATGCTTCAGGTCGTGGTGGCTGGTACGAGCACAATTTATATCCGTTGCGCTACAACAAAGCGGTGGCAGATATTACCAAAACTACAAACAACGAAAACATCATTTGGGCGCGCAGTGCCTGGGCAGGAAGTCAACGTTATCCGCTTCATTGGGGTGGCGATGCTGCCAACAAAAATGTGGCTATGGAGTCGCAGCTGCGGGGTGGATTGTCGTTCGGCTTAAGCGGATTCTCTTTCTGGAGTCACGATATAGGTGGCTTCGTACAATCTTCGCCCGAAAATTTGTATCGTCGTTGGTTACCTTTTGGCTTCCTCACTTCGCACAGTCGCGCCCACGGTGCACCTCCCAAAGAACCGTGGCTGTACAACGAAAGTTTTGTGAAAGCATTTCGCACATCGGCCGAACTGAAATACAAACTCATGCCTTACGTGTATGCGCAAGCCAAAGAATGTACTGAAAAGGGCTTGCCAATGGTCAGGGCATTGTTTGTGGAATTTCCTAACGACCCGGGAGCATGGAATGTGGAAGATGCCTATCTGCTTGGATCGGATATATACGTGGCTCCATTAATGGAAAACACCAGCAGTCGTCAGGTGTATTTGCCAGGCGGAAAATGGATTGACTATCAGACCGGAAAAACCTACAATCGCGGTTGGAATGATATTGAAGCATCAGAAATTCCCTGTGTGATTTTGGTACGCGATGGGGCTGTAATACCTCATGCTAAATTGGCTCAGCGCACCGACAAAATTGACTGGACTGCAATCGAACTCAAGGTTTATGGCACTTCGGCTACTGCTAAAGGGCTATTCTGTTTGCCATCAAATAATAAATTAGTATCTTTGGTTTTGAATAAAAAAGGAAGTTCGTATCAACTAATTAATGGACAGGTTGAGGGAGTTAAATATCAAATAAAATAATACTAAATACTTATTCGGAGTAAGACTTTAAGTCGCATCCCAAATTGAATGAATAAATAATTAATTCTATTATATCTCAATGAAAAAACTAAAATCAATTTTACTTGGCTTACTTACTGTTATGACACTAACTTCTCAAAACAATGTTCCTGTTTATCTTGATAATTCTCAACCCCTTGAGTTGAGGGTAAAAGATGCACTTTCAAAAATGACATTGGAAGAAAAGGTAAAACTTTGCACTGCTCAATCTAAATTTTCGTCTCATGGTGTTCCCCGCCTGGGTATTCCTGAAATTTGGATGAGCGATGGACCTCATGGCGTACGTGAAGAAATTGAATGGGATTCTTGGAATGCAGCAAAATGGACAAACGATTCTTGTACGGCCTTTCCCGCGCTTACTTGTCTGGCAGCTACATTCAACACGCAACTCTCTCGTGATTACGGAGTGGCTATTGGCGAGGAAGCTCGTTATCGCCGCAAAGATATTCTTTTAGGTCCTGGGGTGAATATTTACCGTACACCTCTTAATGGTAGAAATTTTGAGTACATGGGCGAAGATCCTTATCTGGCTGCTCGAATAGCTGTGCCTTACATTAAAGGCGTGCAACAAAATGGTGTTGCTGGTTGTGTAAAACATTATGCACTTAACAATCAGGAAGTGTGGCGCGGTCATATCAATGTAAATCTCAGCGACCGAGCCTTACACGAAATTTATTTACCTGCTTTTAAAGCATCAGTAGAAGAAGCGGAAGTTTGGTCTATAATGGGTGCATATAACCAGTTTCGTGGTCAACATTGCTGTCATAACGAATTGCTGTTGAATAAGATTCTGAAAGCTGACTGGAAATTCGATGGGGTAGTTGTAACCGACTGGGGTGGAACGCATGATACCAAACAAGCTGCTTTATACGGTTTGGACATTGAAATGGGAAGTTATACAAACGGATTAAGTTCGAAAGCTACATTCGGTTATAACGACTATTACTTGGCAAATCCCTTTCTCGAACTACTTAAAAAAGGCGAAGTGCCCATGTCGGTTCTCGACGATAAAGCCCGCCGAATTTTGCGATTAATTTTCCGTACTTCCATGATGGGTAATCGTCCTTACGGACGTTTTGTTTGCGATGATCATAGCAATACTGCTCGACGTGTGGCAGAAGAGGGCATTGTACTTTTGAAAAATGATAAACAGTTTTTGCCAATTTCAGCAGCTAGATTTAAAAAAATAGCTGTCATTGGCGAAAATGCAACACGCAGCATGACCGAAGGAGGTGGTTCATCAACACTTAAAGTAAAATATGAAATATCACCGCTCGATGGCTTACAAAAGGCTTATGGGTTGCAGAATATTGTATATAGCAAAGGATATTCAACAGGACCATCGGTGTATGGAAGAGTTATTGAACCAAAAGAGAATCAAAAGGAATTGTTTGATGCGGCGGTATTAGCAGCTAAAGATGCTGAACTGGTGTTTTTTGTGGGTGGATTAAACAAAAATCATGAACAAGACTGCGAAGCCGGCGATCGAACAACTTACAACCTTCCTTTTAATCAGGATAATTTAATAAGGGAAATACTCAAAGTGAATAAAAATGTTGTAGTGGTTTTAGTAAGTGGAAATGCAATAGCTATGCCTTGGCTAAAAGACGTTCCAGCGGTATTACAAAGTTGGTATCTTGGTTCTGAAAGTGGTAACGCGCTCGCTAATATTATTACCGGAAAAGTGAATCCGAGCGGCAAATTGCCATTCTCATTCCCTGTGAAGTTAGAAGACAGCGGTGCACATGCTTTTGGCGAAATTTCTTATCCGGGCGACAGCATTAATCAGGAATATAAAGAAGATATTTTGGTGGGTTACCGTTGGTTCGATACCAAAAAAATCAAACCGTTGTTCCCATTTGGCTTTGGTTTGTCGTACACCACGTATGAATATGGAAAAATGTCTGCCGATAAAAAGCAATACGCTGCCGACGAAACTATTCAACTTTCGTTTACATTGAAAAATACCGGAAATGTGGATGGTGCTGAAGCAGTACAAATATACGCTTCACAACCCAAAGCATCGGTTGTTCGTCCTGCAAAAGAGCTGAAAGCATTTGATAAAATCTCGTTGAAAGCGGGTGAAACAAAAACGGTAGTACTGAATGTGAAAGTAAAAGACCTGGCATTTTTCAATGACAAAACACATAGCTGGACTGTGGAACCGGGAGAGTTTGTACTTTACAATGCTGCATCAGCAGCTGAAATTAAAAGCACAGTAAAAATACAGGTGAAATAGCTTTTTGGGTCAATTTTATAAGATAACTTTCCCAAAGTTTAAAACTTTGGGAAAGTTATGTCATTCCATCAATAAGTCTCTGAAATTTTTGTTGTGAATGAGTTTTACTTCTGTTTTATAAGTTTCGGTAAAAGAAGTCAGTTTTTTAATTTTTGCATTTTCGTTCCATTTTATTTCGAAAGCTGTTAATTTTCCATCTACTTCTTCAATATAATCAATTTCTTGTTGTGAAGTTGTACGCCAAAAGTAGCTTCTAATAAATGGATTTGCATAATTATTTCGTTTCATTCGCTCCGATATAATAAAGTTCTCCCAAATTACGCCTTTATCTTCTCTTATCGATAGAGGATTAAAGTTATTTGTAATGGTATTTCGTATTCCATTATCCCAAAAATATACTTTCTTTCCGAATTTTAATTCATTTCTCAAGTTACGACTAAAACCGCCCAATGTAAATATAATAAACCCTTTTTCCAGAATTTCAATGTACGATTTTACTGTATTTTTATCCACTTGAAGTAATTGAGCAAGTTCATTGTATGACACCTCACTACCAGTTTGTAAAGCCAAAGCTTTTAATAAATTTTCGAGCACATCAGGTTTTTTTATATTGGCAAAAGCCAATAAATCTTTATATAAATAACTATCAACCAGCTGTTTCAATCTGTCTTTTTCTTCTCCGGATTGGGTAATAATTTCAGGATACATACCATAAATTAAGCGCAATTCAAGTTGTTGAAGCGATTTTACATAGCCTTCCGTTTGTTCCAGTTCACTCCACGTAACTGGAAACATTAGATATTCCCATTTGCGTCCTGTGAGTGATTCAGAAAGTTGATTTTTTATATCTAAAGCCGATGAACCACTCATAAGCAATTGAACATCAGTGAATTTATCAACAATGATTTTAGCCGTTAATCCAATATTACTAATACGTTGAACTTCATCGATAAATACAATCTTATGCTTGCCAATGATGTTTTTTATTTGTTCTGTGCTCGGCTCGTTCAACAATTCACGAACAACCCTGTCATCTCCATCAAGGAATAAAACATCGGGGTACAACTGAAGTAAATTTGACAAAGTTGTAGTTTTTCCAATTTGCCTCGCTCCAATTACAATAATAGCTTTACCCGAAAACATTCGCTTTGCAATTAGTTTTTCCAAATCTCGTACAATCATATCGAATAATTTTTATGCAAATATACTATATTTTTTCTTCAATTCACCAAATATAGTCAATTTTGGTGAATATAATTCACCGAATATAGTCATTTTTAGTGAATACAATTCACTAAAATAAATAAATTCAATAGAATTTGATACTTTTTCTGAGCAAATGAATATTTTGCAATTCCTATTTCTTTTTATTTGCAAATAATTAGTAGTACACTAAATCATGTAAATCAACACACAATGAAATCACTGTTTATTTTATGGATTTACATATATTAGGTACATTTTGGGGATCAACAGAGCTTGATTCTTTTGGTGAAGCTGTTGCATGAGATGCAGGAAGTATCTTTTTTGAAAATAGTTGGGTTTATGAAAAAAATGTGACTTTAGAATTAGATTAATTAAAATTTAATCAAGTTTAGTTTTAAAAGAATATCCACGCGGTATCCTTTTTTATTAATAAAATATATTGTTAGTTTTACTAATTTGGAGTACAATTTTAAATAACCCGAAAGCATCGACACTTTCGGGTTATTTTTTTTAAATAATCACTTGCCTTTATTATCTTTTAAGTATTTCATTTCGATAATAAACGCAACAAATAAGCTCAATCCTCCAAACAATAAAACCGAGGATCCATAAATAACTCCTGAAATTTCGTATGCATAATGATTTACCTCAATATTGGGAATTGGTCCATAAACATATACCTGACAAATAAAAAATCCAATCAACAAACCAAGGCCTACGCCAAAT
>JAKLIM010000264.1 GCA_022709605.1 Bacteroidota bacterium
ACTTCTGTGACTGGTGACTCGGGTCGATGACTTTTGCGGAAATAATAAAGAGCAGCAGCACAAAAAATAAACAAAATAATACCAACTGGCAAAATTAATTGATAAAGATCTCCGCTTATTTTTCCATTTAAATCTTTTATCGTTAACAATGATGTACCAGTTTGTTGACCATTGAAATATATTTTTTGTCCTGAAAACGGATTTGGATAAAAGTCAATTGTGGAAGACACCGCGTGATGCCTGATACCTGAACTATTTTCAGTTCGGTTAATGCGGGTTTCGGTTATACTGTTCCAGGTACTTTGCGAATTTCCCCCGCCAATAATTTTTACATACCGAGCCGGTTGATCATTAAAATCAAAATTCTCAAGATTTATTGTCGCGCCGCTGGATGATCCGCTAAACACTTCATCGAATATTATACTGTCCTTTGAAAGTTGAATGGAGAAAAATGTCAGACGAGAAGCTCCATTGTAAAATGCCATATCTACAGAATTTACCTGCTTCACTTCACCCAAATCGTACATTATCCATTGTCCTTTCCCGTTTGAAGACCAACGTGTTGACAAATCAAAATCAATTGTCTTATCCGGTGTATTGCTCGTGCCTGCTTCAAAATCGCTTGCAGTAATGGCGTATATTCCTGTGTAAACAAACCTTCCGGTTTCGCCTGATTCTATAGTTTCACCTGTTGAAGAGGCGATATTACTAACTGAAATAGTGTATGATCCAAAAGACAATTCGCTAATATCCAGAATAATTATACTATCATTATTGCTTGTCGAAATATTGTTAATGACAATATTATTCGTAATAATATAATTCGTCTTAATGAATGCAGTTGACTTATTTACCGGTTTAGTAAATTTAATATTTACATGATTTTTATCTGTAACTGTCACTTTAGTCATACTGAAATTTGTTGGATTCGGCATTGTTCCTGAGGCAAGTTTTACAATTTCAGTACCTGCCAACAAAAAAGCGCCTACACCAAAGTCGGCTGTCGAATTAACCGTTACAGGTTGCGACGACGACGGAGCCGAACCAACACCCTGAACATAAGCAAGAAAACCATTCGGTTGTACGGCAGTTGTTTCAAGTGCATTCCATGCTTTAACCACCACCGGAAAATAAGTGACCGAATCGAGTAAGCCATTATTGATACCCCAAGCCAAACTATAGGTAAAAAATGAGGTTCCACTTGTTTCGGGTCCTGCGAATTCGTTGGGGTCATCCAGGCTCACATTCCAGAAGCCATCTTCACGCTGGCGGTCTTTCAATGCTGCAGCCATTTTCTGAAATGTTTCTACATATTCAGCTCTGTTTTTGTTATTTTCGGGTAAAATTTGCAATATTCGTACGTGGGCCGCAATTACCCAGCCATTTCCACGTGCCCAATACGAGTCCTGACCATTTTTAGTATAGAAAGGCGGATCAAAATTTTCGTCACGATACCATAAATTCTCGGACATATTATAAAGTCCACGGGCAACTTTGGTATTTGTGTATATTTCGTACATTTTATCGAAATATGAACTGTCATTGTACAAAACTCCAAGCCGTGTAAACACCGGCATGGCCATGTATAAAGCATCAATCCACCACCAATCGTCAGCTTTCGAGCTGTTTACCATATTATCGATACTGTTTTTGATGGCCGAAATTTTTGAATTTTGTTTAATCTCATCATTATTATAAAGATCAATATAAATCTGTCCACAAGTCTGATTATCAGCATTTCGTGTGTTGGATCCACCGTTTAACGACCAGCTATTATTGCTTGCCCATCGATTCAAATATTGCAAATAGGAGTCTTTTGGATAGATCTTATAAAAATCCATTAATCCCGTGAAATAAGCAGCTCTTGCCCATTGATTATTTCCGGGATTGGAATTTTGGCTTATCCAGTAATCGTTAACCAATTTCATTTTAGAAATAATATCGGTTTTCGATGGTAATTGTTGCGAATGCAATTGCAATAAGGAAATTATGAATATTGCTATTAAAAAAAGTCTTTTCATTGATTGAATGCAATTGAGAAACGATTAATTTGAAAATCAAAATACTAAAACAAAAGTAAATCAATCAGTTCAAAACCCGGATTAGAATCCATTCAAAATAGAAGAAATTAATTTTAAAATTTATTATCCTTAAAAATATATTAGAAAAATAAAGGATGGTATTTAACCCGAAACAAACTTAATTCACATTGTTAGCGATATTAAATTACATTAGTTTAAAAAAAAGAAGGACTAATCCATTTAGAATCAGCCCTTCTTGATTGCTATAAAATAATTTTTTGTCAATTAATAACCTTCGTTCTGTAAGAAGTCAGTTTTATTGGTTACTGCGTCCATTTGAACCTGAGGTATCGGACGATAATAATGTTTAGTAGCTACATTCGCTTTAGCCTGAGCATTACGTGCTTTCACATAATCAACAAGTTTTTTAGTACGTTTAAGGTCGAACCAGCGTTGTTGTTCACCACAAAGTTCAATAGCACGTTCTTCCAAAATAGTATCGATGGTAATCGCACCGGTTCTTTTATTGTCTTTACCTGCTATGGCACGTACATCGCGTAACTGATTAATGGTTGCTAAAGCATTTCCACCTGTGGTAATTTCACATTCAGCTTTAATCAAATACATCTCAGCCAAACGAATAACGATAGCATCACGATAAGAAATATCATGGGTTGGATAATTAATATCAAATTTATTATCAAGGAATTTTTTAATTCCGGGGAACGATTTCCAACCGCCAATATTATCCTTGTATCTATCATCACCATAAACATCCGAAATTGCTTTATTCGCCTCTGTAGGCAATGCAGTGGTCATATCACCTGATGATAACACAGGTATATCTCCGTTGTACATGAACTGAATGCGATAGCGATTTTTTGCCCATGTCTGCATTGCAATACCTTTTGCAGAATTTCCATCATACGGACAATAATAAATCGCAGTATCTTTCATCAAAGGGTATTTTTTAGAACTACCTTCTAATCCGGGAGCAATAGTATATGCCGAAAGCAAAGTTCCGTCAGTTCGTTGATCGGTAGCACGATATTTTTCAAGCAAATCCCATAAATAAAGCGATGGAAGATAGCGGGTAAAACCACGTCCATAAGGAGAATAAGCTTCAGCTACATATACTTTGGCATTTGTTTTTGTATTGGTTACATAATAAGAACTTTCAGCCAAAGGACGCACAAAAACTTCTTTACCGTTACCTCCAAGGTCGGCTGCTCCGTTGTTCCACATGCCTACAAACATCAACAACATTGCACTTCCACCACGAGTGTAACCTGTTCGGGTAATTAATCCGTTGTATTCGAGCGGATTGCCAGTTGCATCAGTTCTGTATCTTTTTGGTATACAATTTACATTTGTTTTAAGATCAGAAGAATAAGTTATACCAAAAATTGATTCTTTATTTGTTCCTGCATCTTCGTTGCCCATGTACCATGTATCAGAATATTTAGGGTAAAAACTTGCAATATTACTACCAATAACTGCTTCGGCTTCAGTTTTTGCAAGTGCATAAGAACTTTGTTTTCCAATCCACGATGCTTCATAAAGCAATACACGTGCTTTCAATGCACGGGCAGCCCAATAATTGGCTCTGCCATCAGCTTTGGTTTTGTAATTTGCAGCTTCAAATGCAGCAACTGATTTATCCAAATCTTCAAGAATTTTGGTATAAACATCTGCTTCCTTCATACGGGTTGGCTCGGTAGAAAAAGTAGTAATCGGGCTATCGTTATAAGGAATATCGCCCCAGATATTTACCATGTGGAAATAATAAAAGGCGCGAAGAAAATAAGATTCTCCCAAATAAATGTTTTTATCAGTTTCGTTGATAACTGTATTTAAAGGGATGTATTTTAATGCATTGTTACATACATCAACAGCACTGTAAAACAGTTCCCAATATTCGTCCAAGCACGCGTTGTCGTTTACACCGGGCATTGTTAACGAAGTAATACTGTATGAGTTCAACGATTTTTGTTTGTTGTCGAAGCCATAATAAAACAAGTCGGTTCCCATTTCGGACAAACCCAATGAAGGTTCTTTACCATACCAACCGCGGGCGAAACTATAAGAAGAAGCTACTAAACCCTTTATACCCGCAGATGTTGAATAGGTTAGATCGGCTGTCATCCCTACTTTGTTATTCTCTTCCAAAAATTCGGAACAAGAAAATAGGGTAAAGACGCTGCAAACGGCAGCAATCAATATATTAAATTTGTTTTTCATATTATTTTTTTTTATCAACTTTATGTTTTTAGAATTGAAGATTTATCCCTACAACCGCTTGTTTTGCAAGAGGGAATGAAATTGAACCTCCACGCTCAGAGTCGTAATTATCTATTGCGCTGAATGTAAAGTAGTTTTTTAGAGAACCGTAAATTTTCAAATTGCTGATTTTAACCGAATTCAGAATCTTCGACGGAACATTGTAAGTTAAAGTAATGTCTTTGATTTTGTAAAAATCTGCCTTTTCATATTTCAAAGCATTCTGATAAGGCGTATAAAGACCAGAAGCAGCACCCGGACTTGGGAATTTAGCACCTGTATTTGTTGGTGTCCAATAATCCAAATCGCCCCAGTTTGCAGTTTCGTAATTCATCTGACTGTTCATGTCGTACGAAATATATCCACCTAAGCGGGCATAAAGTAATACTGAAAGTGAAATATTTTTGTATTCGAACGTGTTACTCATACCCAGAATGTGTTTTGGAGAGCGGTCGTACACCCGTTGATCATCACTGTTCAATTTTCCATCATCATTTCTGTCAACAATTTTCAATGAACCCGGAGTTCCATAACCATTAGGTGCACCATTGGCGGAATAATTGAGCGTTTCGCCTGGATGACGGGTTTCCCAGTCAGTTTTGTATTGAGCAAATTCGTCCACATTCCAGTTTCCATTGGTTTCAAAATCGTAGAAAATTTTAACTGGTTGTCCCACAACTAACCAATTTGCACCTTCAACCTGATATTTATCAATACCAGCAGTCAGAGCTGTTACTTTATCAACACTGGTAGCATAAGACCAATTTATGTCGTACGAAAAGTTCTTCGTTTTAACTACCAGCGTATTCAACGAAATTTCGAGACCGCTGCCTTCCGTTTCACCCACATTCGATAAAACAGTTGTGAAAACCTGTGAAGGAGGAGCTGTTCTTAAAAACAATAAATCGTAGGTATGTGTCTGATAATAATCGACACTACCTGAAATACGGTTGTTTAAAAAACCGAAATCGATACCGAAGTTTGTAGCATTTGTAGTTTCCCATTTCAATTCGGAATTACCCATCTGACTTGGAATACGTCCGGCAATATCTTTTCCTCCTACAAAATAATAAATGTCATAACCACTTAATGTTGAAAGAGTTTGATAAGGTTCAATGGCGGCATTTCCTGAAATACCCCACGATGCACGAAGCTTCAGATTTGTCAACCATGATTTTGTTGGTTCCATAAAGTTTTCGTCACTCAATCGCCATGCGCCTGAAACC
>JAKLIM010000265.1 GCA_022709605.1 Bacteroidota bacterium
ACCAACTGATTGATGCACCTATTTTTATCGACGATACGCCGAGTTTGTCCATTTTCGAACTCCGCAGTAAAGCGCGAAGGTTGGTGAAAGAGCATAAAATTTCGTGTCTGATTATCGATTATCTACAGTTGATGAATGCAAGCGGAATGAGTTTCGGAAGCCGTGAACAGGAAGTAAGTATAATTTCCCGATCGCTTAAAGGGTTGGCAAAAGAACTTGATATGCCTATTATTGCACTTTCGCAGTTGAACCGTGGTGTGGAAGGCCGAACTGGTATTGAAGGAAAACGCCCGCAACTTTCCGATTTGCGTGAATC
Organism: Bacteroidota bacterium; assembly: GCA_022709605.1. Lineage (GTDB taxonomy): Bacteria > Bacteroidota > Bacteroidia > Bacteroidales > Paludibacteraceae > Paludibacter. The sequence goes on from JAKLIM010000265.1 coordinate 317, forward strand.
GGGTGCCATCGAACAGGATGCTGATATGGTTTGCTTTATTCACCGCCCTGAGTATTACAAGATTACAGAAGATGCTCAGGGAAATTCTTTGCTTGGAATTGCCGAAATTCTTATTGCCAAGCATCGTAATGGTGCTACCGGTGATGTACAATTGAAATTCAAAAATACGTATGCAAAGTTCCTTAATAAAGATGAAATTGGCGATGGAGATAATCCGTTTTCGGATAATTATCAGACTATTTCGTCGAAAATGAACGAGACTTCAGGTCAAAGTTTCTATGGTGAAGGCGCTATGTTAAATCCACAAACGGATACCAATAAGTTTTTGGGTGGGAAGAGTGATGATACACCTTTTTGATTTACGATTTTCTTAATCCCGAAGTTTCGGGAACGATTTACGATTTAATAAAAAATGCGAAGTGATTGATTCTCTTCGCATTTTTTAATTCTAATTCAAAACAGAATATTTAATCAATGTTTAAAATCTTCCAGTTCCTGTGGGTTGTGTTTGTATTTGAAGAAAATGGCGAACAAAACCGTAACTACCAACGAGTAAGCAGCAAAAACCATCCAAATACCTGACCAATCTTTCACGTGAGTAATCGGGTCTTCGAACCATTTTGCAATGACTAATCCTGCAATTATATTTCCCAAAACAGCTCCTATTCCGTTGGTCATTAGCATGAAAACGCCTTGTGCCGACGATTGAATTTTTGAATCGGTATTTTTTTCGACAAATAATGCACCTGAAATATTGAAAAAGTCGAAAGCCATTCCGTAAATAATACACGAAGCAATAATCAGTATAAAACCAGGTACAGAATTTTCGGCAAGTCCGAATAAACCAAAACGTAACACCCATGCTACCATGCTGAAAAGCATTACTTTCTTAATTCCAAAGCGTTTCATGAAGAAAGGAATGGCCAGAATAAACATTGTTTCGGAGATCTGCGACACGGAAAGAATGATGGTTGAAAAATTATTAATCAGTTCACCAATCGGGAAAACGGTTGCATCTTGCAAAAAACTATCGCCGTAAGCATTGGTCAATTGCAACGATCCGCCCAACATCAAACTGAAAAGGAAGAATAGAGCCATTTTCTTTTGTTTAAACAATACAAAAGCTTCCAATCCTAATTTCTGAACCAAAGTTTTTTTACCAACGAATTTTTCTTCTTTTTCCCGTTTTAAAACCGGAAGGAAAAAAAATGAAAAAAGCGACAAAAATACAGCCATTACTGCGGAAATGAAGAAAGAGACTTTGATGCTCTGTCCGAATCCCCAATCTTTTGTGAATAAGTTGGTTATCCACATCGCCACAATGAAACCTACTGTCCCCCAAACCCTTATGGGTGGAAAATACTTTGTTGGATCTTTGCCTTCGTTTTTCAATACGGTAAATCCAATGGAATTATTTAACCCAATGGTAGGCATGTAAAAACTCATGGCTATTAAAAGTACCCAGAAAAATGGTATCGGACCATCGATAAAAGGCAACAAGCACATGGTGATACCAAATAACAAGTGCAAAATGGCGTACACGTAGTTTGCTTTCCATTTGTCGGCTACTATCCCGAAAAGTGTTGGCATAATCAGCGAGGCAAATCCCATGGTTGAAAATACCAGGCCAAACTCGGCGCCATTCCATTGTTTTTCAACAAATCCGTAATGCCCAAGCGTCATCATCCAGGCTCCCCAGACAAAAAACTGGAGAAAATTCATTACTGTCAATCGAAATTTTAATCCCATAATATATTAGTTTGAAAGTTTGAAAGTTTGTAAGTTTGAGAGTTTGCCCCGATAGCTATCGGGATTGAAAGTTTCGCGTTTCAGGTTTCGTGTTTCGTGATAACCATATTTTCTGATTTCTCATTTTCTCATTTTCTTAATTTCTCATTTTTTCATTTTCTCATTTTTCCTTTTTATCGCATCGCGAATATTTACAGCCAGTTCGTATTTTTCTTCTTTCACAGCCATTGCCAGCAGTTCTTCCAAATCGTCGAGCGAAAGCAAATCAAATTCTTCGGGTGAAAGGTTTTCTGCATCAATATCATCTTCAATTATTTTTTCCTGCTCGGTAGTTGTATCTATTTCTGTACCAACAATATTCAGTATTTCGGACGTGATAAAAATTGAACTGTTTGTTCGTACTGCTAATGCAACTGCATCTGAAGTGCGGGCGTCAATTACAAATATTTTATCATTTGTTTTTATATACAACTCCGAATAAAAAATGTCATTTACCAGATTGTATATTAATACTTTATCAAGCGCAGCATCAAAAGTTTTCAGTATATTTTGAATTAAATCGTGTGTAAGTGGTCGGGGCGATTTTTTATTGTTGAGCTTCATGGCAATCGATTGAGCTTCAGGTTCACCAATCATCACAGAGAATCGGCGATTGCCTGTTTCTTCGGCTAAAACCAATCCATAAGTGCCTACAACTGTTTGATTGTAAACTAAACCGGCAATTTTTAATTTTATTTCTTCTCCTCTTTCCATTGAGTTGTAAGTAAATTTTCAGTTTGATAAAATATATTTTCAATACAAAAATGAATGTATTTTTGAAAAAGCCAACAAATATAGTGAAAAATTTAAACCGAATCCGTCTTTCGCATAAAAGTTGGCATTATCGTTAAAAAATTCCATCAAAAATTTAATAATAATAGCTGATAGGATTAACCGGAAAAAATATTTACCTTTGTTTTAAATTATAACAGCCATTTATGTTTAAAAATTCGAATATAGTAATAAAAAATAAAAGAGCTTTTTTCGATTACGAAATACTCGAAAAATTTACCGCAGGAATACAACTTTACGGCACTGAAATTAAATCAATAAGGGAAGGGAAAGCCGGTTTAAATGATACCTATTGTACTTTTATCAGCGACGAATTATGGGTTAAAAATATGCATATTGCTTCTTATTTTTTCGGCACTTACAATAATCACGAAGTTCGGCGCGATCGCAAATTGCTTTTAAACAAAAAGGAATTGAAAAAATTAGTGAGAAATACAAAGGAAACCGGATTTACAATTGTGCCAACCAAATTATTTATAAATGAAAAAGGGCTGGCCAAAATTGAGATTGGTCTGGCACGAGGGAAGAAAAATTACGATAAACGTCAAAGTCTGAAAGAAAAAGAAGACAAACGAAGTATCGACAGGGTTATGAAACAATAGAAAAAAGAGCTGATTATCAGCTCTTTTTTTGTTTTTTTGCCGGTTTCTGATAAAGGAAGCGTTTTATTTTTTGTGAAGCGGTTTTTTCAAATGGTTCTTCCTGAATATCTATACGATTTATTTGCGACGATTTATTTAATTTTGAGTTCAGTTCTTTTGTGAAATGTTTTTTCCATTCATTAAATTTGTCTTTATTTTCTTCGTACACATTTTTCCAATGTTCTAAGCTTTTTTCAATGGCTTCGATGTCTAAAAGTACTTTGGCCACTAAAAAGCCATCTTCTTCAATCACCAACGATTCAATTATAAATTGATTATTGTTTATAACTGACTCAATATCTTCAGGATATATATTCTCGCCGCTTGCATTTACTATTGTATTTTTCATACGACCTTTAATATACAATCGATTTTTAGAATCAAACTTCCCTAAATCGCCGGTGCGAAACCAACCATCTTCGGTTAAAACTTCGGCGGTAACTTCCGGGTTCTTGTAATATCCCTGCATTACATTGGGTCCTTTTGCCCAAATTTCGCCAACTCCTTTTTTATTTGGTTCATTTATTTTTAAGGTTACACCTTTCACTGCAAAACCTGTGGATTGTAATTTCGTTTGGTGAGTACCAGCACCTGCCAGTAAGGGCGCAGTTTCAGTTAAACCATAGCCTATGGCGTACGGAAACTTAGCTTCTTTCAAAAACCTTTCCACACGCGAATCGAGTTTGGCACCACCAATGCCGAAAAACTGTAACCGACCTCCAAAGGTTTTATATAATTTTTTTCCGGCAATACCATGAATCAACCTCCTGAAAACAGGAGTATTATAAATCAATCTCGAAAATCTGTTTTTGTTAAATTTGCTTTGTACCTGACTTTTATAAATTTTTTCCATAATTAATGGAACCGATAGCATCATGGTAGGCCTGATTTTAGCCATGGCCGGAATTAATGTGGAAGCTGAGGGCGGTTTTTCTAAATAATAAATCGAAACACCGTACATTATCGGATAAATCAGTCCGATTGTATTCTCATAAGTGTGCGAAAGTGGTAAAAATGAGAGAAATACATCGTTGTGATTAATAGGTTTGAACGTGTAAGATTGCATGGCCACAAATGTAATGTTTTTATGGGTCAGCACTACACCTTTCGATTTTCCGGTAGTTCCTGAGGTATAAATTATAGCGGCAATATCATCTTCAGCAACTGTTATTTTTTCTGCTTCTTTCAGCTCAATTTTTTTTGATTTTTTTTGGAGAATTTCAAAATCTTCAAGCTGTATGATAAGTTCCATATCAGGTAATTCCAACCCATCAACTTTAGGATATAAACGGTTACTTATAAAAAGTGCCTTCGATTCCGAATGGATTAAAACATTTTCAACTTCTGAACGAATAAAATCAGGCAAAATGGGTACTATTATGAGTCCATTAGAAACAACTGAAAAATAGGCAATCACCCAATTGGGCATGTTCGTGCTGAATAATGCCACTTTATCCCCTTTTTTCAAACCATACGATTGCAGCAAAGTGGCCATTTCGTCGATTTTTTTGCCTAATTCTCCATAGGTTATGGGTTCGCCATCCACAAACGAAACCGATGGTGAATTGGCAAAATGTTTTACACTATGATGTATAACTGATTGTAAAGTGAGCGGCTTTGGCTCAAACTTTTTGTGTAGTATTTCCATCTTATGAAGAAATATTATTATTTAATTGGGGAAAATAAATGCCAAAAATAATAAAAATGTTTCAGATATTGCACAAATTAATTTTAATTGTGCAAATATTGTTATTTGTACAATATAAAAATACAGGGTCTTTTATTCAGATCGGGTAGATTTTTTTTCCAATCGCGAATGGCTTTCGTTTGTATAAATTCTGTTTCGAGTGTAATATCGGCAGCAATACACAATAAAGTTGTTTGTTGACAGGATTGTAAAATTTCTTCTAACATTTTCATGTTGCGGTAAGGCGTTTCGATAAAAATTTGCGATTGATTTTCTGAAAACACCTTAGATTCTA
>JAKLIM010000266.1 GCA_022709605.1 Bacteroidota bacterium
GGCGGGTTTTTGCAATGATTTTATCCACTTTATGTCCCGGAAGCTGACCACCTTCGCCGGGTTTTGCACCCTGAGCTATTTTAATCTGAATTTCGTCAGCATTTACAAGATATTCAGCCGTTACGCCAAAACGTCCTGAAGCAACCTGCTTAATTGCACTTCGGGTACTCAATCCATCTTCACGTTTTTTGTAACGCTCCGGATCTTCACCACCTTCGCCGGTATTGCTTCGACCACCAATAATATTCATGGCCATGGCCATTGCTTCGTGCGCCTCGCGACTGATTGATCCATAAGACATTGCTCCGGTTACAAAGCGTTTCATTATACTTTCAATCGGCTCAACATCCTTAATATCAATTGGATTTTGCTTGTAATCAATTAAATCGCGAATAAAAATAGGAGCAGCTTTGTCGTCAACTGCCTTTACATATTCTTTATACTTCTGATAATCATTTGTTTTTGTAGCAATTTGCAGGCGAGCAATCGTTTCCGGATTCCAGGCATGTTCCACACCATCAACCCGATAAGCATAATGACCTAAATTATACAATTGTGTCGGGTCATTGCCTTCCGAAGGAAAGAATGCTTCGTAATACGGTCTCAGTACTTCGTTGGATATATCTTCAATGTCAATACCTTCGATTGATGATTGTATGCCCTTGAAATATTTATTTAATAAGGACGATGAAATACCAATGGCTTCGAAAATGTGAGCTCCACGATAGCTTCGCAGGGTGGAATTTCCCATTTTTGATAATACTTTTAATAATCCTTTATTTACGGCTTTGATATAATGTTTCTTAGCCGAATCAAGATCCATATTTATTTCACCTGCTTTAATTTTTTCGTTGATAATGGTGAAAATCATGTAAGGATTAACAGCATTAGCACCAAAACCAAACAAGAGTGCAAAGTGCATAACTTCACGTGGCTCGGCCGATTCGACAACGATATCGATCTGCATACGTTTGCGTTTCTGAACCAGATATAAATGAACTGCAGAAACAGCTAATAACGAAGGAATTGGAGCGTGATTTGCATCCACGCCGCGGTCGCTTAATACGATATAGTTTTTACCATCGTCTACTGCTTTCTCAACCGAAAGGCAAAGTTCCTGAATGGCTTTTTCAAGTCCTTTCGATCCTGCTTTTGGATCGAAAAGCATAGGTAACGAAATGGTATAGAATCCCTTATAATTCAGATTCATTAAAATGTCGAACTGATTATTGGTCAAAACCGGACTTTTCAGTTTCACCATTTTACAAATTTCGCGGGCAGGTTCCAATAAGTTTTGATGAACCGAGCCAATATAACCTGTCAACGACATTACCAATTCTTCACGAATCGGGTCGATAGGCGGATTGGTTACCTGTGCAAATTGCTGACGGAAATAATTGAAAAGGCGTTGCGGTTTATCAGAAAATACCGACAATACCATGTCATTTCCCATTGACGAAGTTGGTTCATAACCATCATTCGTCATTGGTATCACTAATCTTTCTATGTCTTCTTTCGAATAACCAAAAGCATGCAATAAAGTAGGATAATTGTTAATGTCGTTTTTCACATTACGACCCGAAGAAATAGTATCTAAATCGATACAGTTTTTGTTCAACCATTCACGATAGGGAAATGCTTTAGCCAAGCCTTCCTTGAGTTCGTTGTCATAATAAATTTCACCTATTTCGGTGTCAATCATGATCATTTTTCCGGGTTTCAAACGACCTTTCGATTTAATGCGTTCGGGTTCAATTTCGATGGTGCCTGTTTCTGATGCAATCACCATTAAATTATCGTGAGTTACCAGATAGCGTGCAGGCCGTAAACCATTGCGGTCGAGCATTCCACCTGCATAACGACCATCGCTGAAAAGCAAAGTAGCCGGACCATCCCACGGTTCCATAAAGGTACTGTGATATTCGTAGAAAGCACGCAGATTATCTGATATCGGATTTTTTTTGTTCCAACTTTCGGGCACAAGCATGGCCATAGCATGAGGCAAACTTTTGCCTGACATAACCAGGAATTCGAGTACGTTATCCAAACTGGCACTATCGCTCATACCGGGCTGAACGATAGGATATAATTCGTTCAAATTACCAAGCACATCAGATTTCAAAACACTCTCGCGCGATTCCATCCATTGCCGGTTTCCACGAATGGTATTTATTTCACCATTATGTCCGAGCAAGCGGAATGGTTGTGCTAAATCCCAGGTTGGAAAAGTATTGGTACTGAAACGCGAGTGAACAAGTGAAATTCCACTTGTAAAATTAGGATTTGATAAGTCGGGGTAATATTCACGCAACTGAAGCGAAGTGAGCATTCCTTTGTAAACCATTTGTTTAGTCGAAAGACTTACTACATAAAAACTTCTGTCTTTTGCTAAATTCGATTTAAGAATTGATTTCTCAATTTTTTTGCGAACAACGTAGAGTTTCTGTTCCAGTTCTTGCTGGTTATTACCTCCGGTTACAAAAATTTGTTTGATTTGTGGTTCGGTCGAAGTTGAAATCTGACCGAGAATATTACTATTAACAGGCACATCGCGAATGGCAAAAAGTGTAAGCCCGTCTTTCTCAACCTGTTCTTTAATCACATTTAGACAAAGTTCAGCTATTTTTTTATCTTTGGGAAGAAAAACAAGTCCTGTTCCGTATTTTCCTTTGGCTGGAACCGGAATACCTTGAAGCAAGATAAATTCGTGAGGGATTTGAACTAAAATACCGGCACCATCACCGGTTTTATTATCGGCACTTTCCGCTCCACGGTGTACCATATTTTCGAGTACCTGCAAACCTTTTTCTACAATTTCATGCGATTTCTCGCCATAAAGGTTTAATATCAGTCCTACTCCACAAGCATCGTGTTCGTTTTGAAATGAATACAGCGAACGCTGCTCATAATCGTCTAAGTGTAAAGGGTTTGAAGTCATAGAATTTTTTATAATATTTAATCTGAGTTTCAATTGAAACTCCCGAACTAAAATGTTTTTTGTTTTATTGTCGTGAAAAATAGTGGGAGCACTTTGTTAAAAGTCTCCCACTATTATAAAAAATAAATGGATATTATATTGAAATATAACGACTTAACGAATAAATAACAATTCTCTGTATTTAGGTAAAGTCCACATTTCGTCGTCAACAATTAATTCTAATTTGTCTGTATTGTAACGAATAATATCAAAATAAGGTAATACTTTATCGTGATAAGCCAATGCTTTTTCGAATTCTTCATCAATTTTATTAACCGTGCGACGCATGTCAATCATATCATCTACAGCATTTTTAATGGCTGTAATACGTTCTCCGATTTCGATAATCAAAGCAGTATCAAGTGCACTTAATTTTTCAGCTCTTTCACCTGTGAATACGGCTTTAATTTTAGCAACATTATCCAACAAGAAACTCTGATAACGGGTTCCAATCGGAATAATATGATTTACAGCTAAATCGCCTAAAACGCGTGCTTCAATCTGAATTTTCTTGGTGTAAGTTTCCCATTTAACTTCGTTACGGGCATGTAATTCTTTTTCAGTAAGAACACCCATCGAAGTAAATAGTTTTACACTTTCAGGAGAAGTATATGCTTTGAAAATCTCTGGTACACAAGTTTCGCAATCTAAACCACGTTTTGCAGCCTCAACTTTCCATTCTTCGCTGTAACCATTTCCGTCGAAACGAATGGCTTTAGAAGCTTTAATGTAATCTTTAATTACATCGAAAATAGCTTTTTCTTTGCTTATTCCAGCTGCCATTTTTGCTTCAACTTCTGCTTTGAATTCAATTAACTGAGCAGCTACAGCGGTATTTAAAACAGCCATGGCTGAAGAACAGTTTGCTGATGATCCTACTGCACGGAACTCGAAACGGTTTCCGGTAAATGCAAAAGGTGAAGTACGGTTACGATCGGTATTATCAAGAAATACTTCAGGAATACGAGCAATTCCTAGGTGAAGTTTCTTTTTGTCATCCAAAATAATCGCTTCTTCACTTGTACTACCTTCAAGTTTATCAAGAATAGCAGTAAGTTGTGTGCCGATAAAAGCTGAAACAATTGCCGGAGGTGCTTCGTTGGCACCCAAACGATGTGCATTCTGAGCAGTCATGATTGATGCTTTCAACAATGCATTGTTTTTATAAACTGCCATCAATGTAGTTGCCAGGAAAGTAACAAAAAGAAGATTTTCTTCCGGAGTTTTTCCAGGTGTAAATAAACCTACACCGGTGTCAGTACCGAGCGACCAGTTATTGTGTTTACCTGAACCGTTGATGCCAGCAAATGGTTTTTCGTGTAATAATAAACGGAAACCGTGACGACGAGCCACTTTTTTCATGATCGACATCATCAATAAGTTTTGATCAACGGCTAAGTTACATTCTCCAAAAATTGGAGCCAACTCGAACTGATTCGGAGCTACTTCGTTGTGACGGGTTTTAGCAGGAATACCATATTTATAGGCTTCAAATTCAATATCTTTCATGTATGCAGCCACACGACTTGGAACTGCACCAAAATAATGGTCTTCCAATTGTTGGTTTTTGGCTGATTCATGTCCTAAAAGAGTACGTCCTGTAAGTGATAAATCGGGACGAGTTGCGAACAAACCTTCGTCAACGAGGAAATATTCCTGCTCCCAACCCAAGTAAGCAACAACTTTTTTTACATTTGGATCAAACATTTGACAAACTTCAGTAGCTGCTTTGTCAACTGCATTCAATGCTTTCAAAAGAGGTGCTTTCATATCCAGTGCCTCACCGGTATATGATATAAAAATGGTAGGAATTACGAGGGTATCATCCATCAAAAATGCAGGAGAAGTTGGATCCCAGGCTGTGTAACCACGAGCTTCGAATGTACTGCGAATACCTCCACTAGGGAATGAAGATGCATCTGGCTCTTGTTGTGCCAATAATTTTCCTGAAAAATCTTCGGTAATGCTTTCACCCGGTGCACCTACATAATCGATAAATGAATCGTGCTTTTCAGCTGTTCCATCAGTTAACGGTTGAAACCAGTGAGTATAATGTGTTGCACCTAACTCAGTTGCCCATAATTTCATGCCTGCAGCTACCTGATTTGCAATTGCAAGATCAAGGGTTGTACCTTTATTAATTACATTTTTCAATGCCTTCAATGTATCCTTCGAAAGATATTTTTCCATGGTTGCATTGTTGAAAACATATTTTCCGTAATAATCCGATGTGAATTTTGACGGAGCTGTAACGCATAATGCTTTTTTCTTAAAAGCTTCTTCTACTGCTTTAAATCTTAATGATGACATAATTGTTATATTTTTTGATTATTTGTTTTACTATTTTTAGTTTTATAGGGCTTTATTCTTGCTATATGATTTTATTATTGTGCAAAAATAATTAAAATGATACTTATTTATATTGTTTTAGTTGTGTTTAAATAAAAATAAACTCCATTTAATAAAATTGATATAATATTGGCATAAATAATTTCATATTAAATTTATTTTAGACATACTACTTTCAATTTATAACTATT
>JAKLIM010000267.1 GCA_022709605.1 Bacteroidota bacterium
ATTCAGGCGTTGAACTTGGTGCTCAATACCAGCTAATTCAAACCAAAGATGTGAAATGGTACGTGGGCGCAACCCTTTCGACCAACCAATCGAAGGTATTGGAACTCGGAAATCAGGATAAATTAATTCTCGAAATGGGCGACGGTTCTGCTGTGATTTCGGAAAAAGGGCAGGCTTTGTATAGTTTCTACGGTTATCAAACCGATGGCGTTTTTGCTGCCGACGATGATGCTATAACGGCCAATCTGAAAGATGCAGCCGGAAAATCATTTGCCGCAGGCGACGTAATTTTTATTGATCAAAACAATGACAATATTATTGATGACCGCGACCGCGTGAATCTCGGCAATGCCAATCCCAAATTATTCGGCAGTTTCAATACTACATTTCAATACAAAAACTTTGAACTTTCGGCAATTTTCGGTTACAACTCCGGCAATTTAATGTACAATGCCGTTCGCCGGAACATGGAATCGATGAGCGGTTTCACCAATCAACTGGTATCGGTTCGCAACCGTTGGATGAGTCAGGGACAGGACACAAAAATGCCGCGTGCAGTGTATGGCGACCCGATGGGGAATGCCCGTTTCTCCGACCGCTGGATAGAAGATGCATCCTATCTGAAGTTGAAAGAATTGACTATCAGTTATAAATTTAAATACCTGAACGGCACAACGGTTTATCTTTCAGGCGAAAACCTCCTGACGATTACCAATTATTTAGGCCTCGATCCTGAAAATATGTATTCGTACGATGCTTCGCTTCGCGGATTCGATTACGCTAAAGTTCCACTGCCACGTTCTTTTAAACTTGGTTTCAATATTAAATTATAAGAATAAAATATGAGAAAGATAATATATTCATTAGCAGCAGTATTGATGCTTTTTTCAATCAGTTCGTGCGAGGACTTTTTCAATCCCGACACGTCGGAAATATTGCTCGAAAAAGACTATGTAGGCGATTATACCGAACTGTATTCGGGTTATATGGGAATTGCAGCGGCGGTGCAAACGGTTGCCGATCAGGCTTCGTTCCTCGAAGGATTGCGGGGCGATTTGCTCGAACCAACCCAGAATGCTCCCCGCGAAATTTGGGATGTGTACAATCATGTCGATATGACAGGGAATGCTTTTGCCAGTCCGAAAGGCTATTACAACGTGATTATCAATGCAAATGATTATATCAGTCATGCATTTGCCTATCGGTTGAAGGATTCAACATCGGTTTCCGAAACTACTTTCAAAGGACTTATCGGAGGTGCCATCCGTTTCAAAGTATGGGCGTATCTGCAATTGGCGAAAATTTACGGCGAAGCCATTTATTTTGACGAACCGGTCACTGCGTACGGCGAGATCAATCAATATCCAACCCTGCCATTCGACGATTTAATTTCGAAATGTGTCGAACTGATTGAAGTTGGGCAGCGTGGCATCGACGGAAAAGGCGAAGTAATTTGGTCCACAGAGCTTTTCCCGGGTCAGGGTGCATCGGTCACTTCATTGTCGTGGGACCGGATTTGTCCGCCCAAGGAATGTTTGTTGGCCGAATTGTATTTGTATAAAAACGAGTTTCAGAAAGTAAAGGATAATTGCATTGCCATAATCAAACGCGGGGGCGAAAATGAAGCTTCGTACCAGTTGAACCTGAGCGAGTACAACGGCGAATGGAAAAGTTTTGGTTATTCTTTTATCCGCAAAGAACATATTACGGTTGAATTTTACGATTATACATTGCATCAAACCAACAGGTACATTCAATATTATTCAAGTACTTACCCGAATAAATATTACCTGCGCCCAACAGCCGTTGCCCGCAACCGCTTCGATACACAAACCCTTTCGGGAATTCCGGGCGATAAATACCGTGGATCGGGCGTAACATACAAGTTGGTTGGAAGCGATTATGTGTTCTATAAATTTCTAAACGGAAATCTTACTTCGGATAAAATTTATAGTAACGATGTAATGATCAGTCTTTACAGAGCCTCCGAAGTGCATTTGTTTTTAGTGGAAGCACTGGTTGGATTGGGACGGTTTACCGAAGCACTCGCCTTTTTGAACGACGGTGTCGGTTCGTTTTACAATACAATAACCGGAAAGTTTAATGCGCCGTTCGAAGAATATCCTTCAAGCCTCTATCGTACTTCCTCAACCAGCGAAATGGCCAATCGTGGCGTTCGCGGTCGTGTTGCGTGCGACGCAGTGGGTGATTTTGCAAAAACGTCGGCATCGGCACTCGACACACTTAAAAATATGCGTCGGTTAGATTCGTTGATTGTAGAAGAAAACTGCCTCGAATTAGCCGGCGAAGGCAAAGCACTGTATGCCATGAACCGCATGGCACGCCGCTGGAGTGCAAATGCTGACAAAAGCTGGGCTTCGCGCTGGACCGATAAAGTAGGAAGTTCCAATCCCGAAAATCTTTGGGGCACCAAAGTGCAGGAAAACTGGGCAGATAAAATCGGAGCCAAATATACCAACGACGCTGTAGTTTCGTCAGCATTAAAAGCAGACCTGAATAACTGGTTTATCAAATATCCCCTGGCGGAATAAAACCCACATGAAATAAATTAACGAGAGGCTGCCCGATTTTTGGTGTCAGCCTCTTATTGTTTTTAAAGCTGGTAAATAATATTTTGTCTATCAGGGGCTTAATTTAAAGCGGCTTAACCAAATAGGTTAACAGCTTAACCAAAAAGGTTAACAGCTTAACCAAAAAGGTTAACAGCTTAACCAAAAAGGTTAACAGCTTAACCAAAAAGGTAAACGGCTTAACCAAAAAGGTAAGCGGCTTAACCAAAAAGGTTAACAGCTTAACCAAATAGGTTAACAGCTTAACCAAAAAGGTTAAGGGTTCACCCAAAAAGGTTAACGGTTCACCCAAAAAGGTTAACCTCTGGCAGCCGACTATGTAAATTAGGCCTCCGACTACCTAAGTTACGCCTCCGACTACGTAAATTACGCCTCCGACTACGTAAATTACGCCTCCGACTGTCTGTCCTTAATTTAGCTTGACAGATTTATATTCATTTTCTATTTATGTTATGTTTAAAAAATATCATTCCTGTTCTATTAAACATAGTTGATTCGAATTCCCGGATTTATCCTCTTTATTTAATTATATTCCTGATTCCCGATACAATATATTTTCTTATTACTGTTATCAAATTCCGTTTCCAATTAGATTCCTGATTTTGTACGCTACGAGGAATAGTAATATTTAAATACTCACCGAAACTATTGCCAATTAACAAATTATTTCTACATTTGCACCAACCTTTGAAGCAAATGAAAAATGAATATATCTAAAATCATACATCACCACGAAACACGAATCCGTGTGGATTTTGCGTACAATTCCGAAATAACTTCAAAACTGAAGCAAATACCCGATACCCGATGGAGCCGTACACTCCGAACATGGCATATACCCTATACCAAAGAAGCTTTTGAACAATTGAAGAATTTATTTCCGGATGTGGAATATCCAACAACAACTTCTACTAAAAATTTTGAACCGAGCAATATTACCACGAAACAGAGTAATGAAATAAAAATTACAGAGCAAGCAAAATCCAATTTATTTTTAAAAAAAGAGAGTGTAAACAAGGATATAATACTTGAAACAAATACAAAAGCAAAACCAATTGAAGTTGATATTTCCATTACAACAAAACGTATTTTCGTAAAACTTGCAAAGAATGATACCGACACCCAATTTCTGAGTTCCTTTCGATACGTTAATTGGGACAAAAATAACCGACAGTGGATTATCCCAAATTATGGAAAAAACTTAGAATTAATCAAATCGTATTTTCAAAACCGAACAACTTCCATTACTGAAGAACACCTTGAAAACATTGTTGAAGCCAAAACATCGATGATAGAAGCAGGAATTTTAAAACTCCTTAATATACAGAACCGAATTTTACGTATTTACTTTGTGTACCATCCTACCCTGAAAGAGGATATTAAAAAAATTGCACTCAGCAGATGGAATAGTTCCGAAAACTGCTGGACTATACCTTACAGCGAACGAAACGTTGAAACAATACGAATCCTATCGCAAATTAACGAATTGAAATTTGATTATCAGCTTATTTCAAAAACCGAAGGAGTTCCACGACAACCCAAACATGCAGGCTACTTACGATGCCCGGTTCAATATATCGAAAAACTGAAAGAATTGCGCTATAGCATAAACACACAAAATGTATATACCGATTTGTTCGAAGAATTTATAAACTATTATCCTGATAAAACGGTATCGGAAATTACAGAAGAAGAAGTTATTAATTTTTTGCGTTATTTGGTAAACGATCGTAAAATATCCACATCGTACCAAAACCAAAGTATTAACGCCATTAAGTTTTATTACGAAAGAGTATTAGGAGGAAAACGTAAAATCTATCTGATTGAACGACCGCGAAAAGAGAAATACTTGCCCGAAGTTTTGAGTGAAGAAGAAGTAGTAGCTATATTGAAAACGATAAGCAACATAAAGCATAAAGCATTGATAATGACTATTTATTCCGGCGGATTACGCATTAGTGAATTGATTAATTTAAAGATAAAAGATATTGACAGTAACCGTATGCAAATACGAGTTACACAAAGCAAAGGAAAGAAAGACCGTTATACTTTGTTAAGTAAAAAAACATTATTAACTTTACGACAATATTTTGCTGAATATAAACCAAAGGACTGGTTGTTTGAAGGCGAAAATGGTGGGCAGTATGCCGATAGAAGCATTCAAAACATCCTAAGAACTGCCGTAAAAAAAGCTGGCATAAAAAAAAGAATTACTGTACATACTTTAAGGCACAGTTTTGCAACTCATTTACTTGAAAATGGAACTGACTTAAGATATATACAAAACCTATTAGGTCACTCAAGTAGTAAAACAACTGAAATATATACCCATATCACAACGAAAGGATTTGACCAAATCAAAAATCCGTTAGATAAATTAGAAATTTGAATAAAAAAATCAGGATATCCGCCAAACACAAAAATGCTTTATGAATTGTAAATACTTATATATTAATAGTTTTAATATCCACATAAGGCAAATATATACGCCATGCTATGGCGCATATATAAATTGAATGGCGTATACATAGATGTTAGGTGTCATAGTGGAAAACTGAAAGACAGAGATTTATTCGCTGAAAAGTCTTTGACGAACTGTCCGTTATTCGACATAGACAGACTTTTCGGGTTTGACAGATTCTTGACTTCGGACAACTTTTCCGGTCGGACAATTCCTCGCAGACTTTAAAGTGAAAGATTTTTGACTTTTAGCTTTACGACTGCGACAACTAAGGACTGAAGATTTGAGAACTTGATAGGGTAGAGCGAGACAGAAAAACAAACTCAGACTTTTTGACTTTCAGACTTTTCTTATTTGCGGGCAGAAATTGCGTTTAGATAGCGAAAAAAGAAATTTAAAACTTGGTTTGCTGGCAGAAGTGAAACTAATAATTTTTG
>JAKLIM010000268.1 GCA_022709605.1 Bacteroidota bacterium
TTATCAAAATTGCTTCTGATATTAATTTTTTAAATAATTAAATGATTTACAATTTTACTATTTACGATTTACAATTTCGCAGAATTATTTTTTTAATAAATTATCAAAACTACTTGTGAAATTAATTTTTTAAATACTTAATAATTAGCAAAATGAATCAACTTACTTTTCCTTTACAATTGACGTTTAAGATTTCAACGTTGAGTAACGATTTCGTAGCTCAGGATGCCAATGGGAGTACTATTGCTTTTGTTCGTCAGAAAATGTTGAGGTTGATCGAAGAAGTTCAGGTTTTTAACAACGAGAGCCGCACAGAATTAAACTACACGATTCGTGCTAACAAATGGCTCGATTTTACAGCTACATATACTTTTACAAACCGTGCCGGAAACGAAACCGGACGTTTGGTTCGCAAAGGCTGGAGCTCTTTATGGAAAGCACATTACGAAATTTACGATGAAAAAAGTCAGCAGGATTTGTTGATTCGAGAAGAAAATCCGTGGGCTAAAGTTTTCGATTCGATGCTGGGCGAAGTTCCCATTTTAGGTTTTTTTAGCGGCTATTTGTTTCATCCTTCGTATATTGTAACCCGTCCAATCGGAACAGAAGTGGTGCGGCTCACTAAAATTCCTTCGTTCTTTGGTCGCAAATTTACCATTGACAAATTAGACAAATTTGAAACGGGCGAAGAAGAACGTGTATTGCTGGGTTTGATGATGCTTATTTTGCTCGAACGTAGAAGAGGATAAAAACATTTACGATTTTCATATTTACAATTTAAAATACATATTTCAAAGTAAATCCGAGTTACATATCAGTATAATCAAAAATTATATGCAGATGTGAATATTCTATTTATATTGTTATTATTAATCCTACCTTTGCAAATATCTTTGTCAAAAAAATGAATCTTATTTGTATATATAAGAAAATCAATTTAAATCTTCAGTTGTTACTATTAATCTGCTGAGGATTTGTGGTTACCAATTGTAAATTGTAAATGAATAAATTGTAAATTACACCATGTCACGATTTATTAAAAAGAAAAAGGAAGACATTGGTCTTTCTCCTTATGCTATTGTTTTCAGAGGTCAGAAAAAAACGGATAAAACTGAAATAACCGTCATGGATTTCGACCTGACTGATGTTCGTGAATTCAAAGTGAAAACGGCGGATCAATTGCAGCAATTTAAAAACAGCAAAAGCCTGTCGTGGTTGAATGTTGATAGCCTCCACGATGTGGAAAGTATGCAGGAAATTGCCGAAATTTTCGAAATTCCCGATAATATACTTTCTGATATTCTGAACCCTTCACTCCGACCCAAAGTGCAGGAATTCGATAAGGGAATTTTTGCAACCATAAAAATGCTTCAGTACAACGAAACTGAAAATCTACTGTCGGCTGAAAATCTGAGTCTTATCATTGTTGATAATGTATTGATTTCGTTTCAGGAACAACCCGGCATTGTGTTTGATCCCATTCGCGAACGCATAAGAAAGCATAAGAATAAAATACGCACCTCGGGTTCCGATTATTTAGCGTTCACTCTATTGGATGTAGTTGTTGATAACTACATTTATATCATTGGGTTAATAGGCGATAGAATTGAAACCTTGGAAATACACATGACAAACAACCCCAACAAAAACCTGCTCGAAGACATTAACTTTTTTAAGGGCGAAATGAATTTTATGCGTAAAAACATAAAACCGGCCAAAGAAATGATTTTGACGCTGGCAAAAATGGAATCGGAAATGATACACGCCGATAATAAAGTTCATTACAAGGAATTGCAGGATAATATCAACGAAACAACCGAACTATCTGATAGTTACCGCGATATTTTGTACGACCAAATCACGATGTATCACACCATGATGAGCACCAAACTGAACGATATCATGCGAACGCTCACCGTTTATTCGGTCATTTTTATCCCGCTTACTTTTATTGTCGGTATTTACGGTACCAATTTCGATAATTTACCTGAATTGCATTGGAAAAACGGCTATTTTATCATGTGGGGTGTAATGATTGTTGTTGTTTTGGGGATGCTCTGGTTTTTTAAAAGAAAAAAATGGTTTTGAAAATCAAACAACATTGTTCTACGATTTACTCACTCTATTCAGTTATTGATTTTTACAATAAACTAAAATGCATATTTATTTGTTCTCTGCCTAAATGAAATTATATTCCAAATGAAAAAAAA
This sequence comes from Bacteroidota bacterium, assembly GCA_022709605.1. Lineage (GTDB taxonomy): Bacteria > Bacteroidota > Bacteroidia > Bacteroidales > Paludibacteraceae > Paludibacter. The sequence goes on from JAKLIM010000268.1 coordinate 2,211, forward strand.
TCAGATTGATAGCCAGATACTTGTTATTTTTGGTTCGAATGGCGACCTTGCCCGACGTAAACTTTTACCGGCTGTTTTTCAGCTGTTTCTCGATAATTTATTGCCCGAAAAATTCGCAGTTATTGGCGCCGGAAGCCAGGAAAAAGACGAAAACACCTATCGGAATGATGTGATGCAAAGTTTGAATGAATTTGCAAAAAAAAGCGTAGATGAAAATTCGGATAAAGCCAATGAATTCCTTCAGAAAGTTTATTATAAAAAAGTTAACAATCAGGCAGAAGATGATTTTGGCGTTTTAAAAGAATACATTGAACACTTATCCTCTACGCTCGAAATTACTCAAAACATTGTATATTATTTTTCCATTCCACCTTTTTTATACGAGGTAGTAGCAGCTCATTTGGTGAAATTCGGACTGAACAATGAGGATAACGGTTGGAAAAGAATCATTGTTGAGAAACCATTTGGATACAGCTACGATACGGCCATCGATCTCGACAAAAAGCTTCATAACGGTTTTCATGAAAACCAGATTTACCGCATTGATCATTATCTGGGAAAAGAAACGGTTCAAAATATTATGGTAACCCGCTTTTCGAATGGGTTTTTTGAACCCATCTGGAATCGGAAATATGTGGACCGAATAGAAATAACAGCTGCCGAAAAAATTGGTGTCGGCAGTCGTGGTGGTTATTATGATACTTCGGGAGCTATGCGCGACATGATTCAAAATCATTTGTTGCAGGTATTGGCGGTGGTAACAATGGAACCCCCTTCGATTTTCGATTCCGATTCCATTCGTAACGAAACAGTGAAAGTTTTGCAGGCACTACGTCCGATAAAAGGCAATGAAATAGCCAATTACGTAGTTCGCGGGCAATATATCTCGGGTCAGGAAGGCGATCAGATTTTGCAGGGCTACCGACAGGAACCCGGAGTTGCACCCAACTCGAAAACCGAAACTTTTGTGGCAATGAAAGTTTTTATCGATAACTGGCGATGGGGCGATGTTCCGTTTTATATCCGCACCGGCAAGCAATTGCCCGAACGCGTTACCGAAGTGGTAATTCATCTTAAACCGGCTCCACATCAGCTGTTTAAGCAACTTTGCCTGACCGAACCCAACAACATGATTATTCTGCGGATTCATCCCGATGCCGGTGTGGCGATTGATTTTGGAATGAAAATTCCCGGAGCAGGTTTTAAAGTGCAGAACGTGAATATGGCGTTTCATTATTCCGATTTGGCCGAGAAAAAAATATCTGAAGCCTACGAACGACTTCTACTCGACTGTATGACAGGCGATTCAACCCTTTATGCCCGTGCCGATGCCGTAAAAGCAAGTTGGAAATTTGTTGACCCAATTCTTCAGGCCTGGAAAAATAATCCGGAAATCCCGTTATTTTTCTACGAGTCGGGAACCTGGGGACCAAATGAATCGAACACATTATTCGGAGATAAATATGTGAAATGGCGACAACCTTTTGAGAAATTTAAAACGGATTAACAAAAACAGTTCTTAAATTGACTCGTAACATAAGAAAATGATTTCTTAACCGTTATTTTAAATAAAAATTCATGGTCAAAAAATTCTTATACTTCATTCTGATTACTGTTCTCATTTCGTCGTGTAAAGACCGCAATCAGGATTTAAAATATATTTATAACGCAAATCCTGATTACACATGGGGTTATGCTCAGTTTTACGGTGCATATTATTCCGATTATGATGTCAATAAAAATGTAGTAACATTGTCGCTTTTCTCTGATTCATTGAAGATTGATGATGAAGGAAGTCTGGCAGGTCACGGACAATATCTTTATCTCGAAGATGTTTTTTCGGCACCATCTGATACCATTTTACCGGAAGGAACTTATAAAGTTGACACCATCAGAAACCCTTTCACCATTGCTAAAGGTGAGGAATTGGACATTGATGGAAATAATTATTCGGTAGGTGCTTTTATTTACTACATCGAGAAAAATGCAGCATTTTCAGTAATGAAATACATTGTTCGCGGGAATCTAACACTTTCATATTCAGGTACAAAAACGAGTGTGGTTTGTGATTTTGTTTTATCGGACAGCACCATTCTGAAAGGCGAATTTAAAACCCGTACGTTGCCTTATATCGACGAATCGGTTTCGTATCCGGCCGGAATGGCGCGTAAAAAATTAAAATTAAAAAATCCGGTTTATCCTAATTAAAATTGTCCCAGTCCGACGTACTTATTTTTTTGTAAAAACAGCACCAAAAAAGTTACTAATGGGAAACAAAAAACTGCTATTAACAGATAATAAACTGATATTCCGGTGAATAACATTAGCAGTGAATTTATTAAACCGGTAGAAATAGCAAAATAACTCGCCAATCCCATTCCTATTATTGCAAAAACCCACACAATCCAATCTTTACTTTGTTCGTGTGGAATTTTTTGCATTACTTTTCTCGAAAATCCATTATCGGCAATCTCTGTTTTATTTTCGCCGAAGAATTTTTTCAGCATTTCATCCTCATTATTTGTATTCATATCCTGCATTTTTTAAGTAAACACCTAATTTTTCTTTTCCCTTCAAAATATATGTTTTAGCCGTACCCAGTGGACAATTCATGATGCGGGCTATCTCAACATGCGTTTTATCTTCCATGTAAAACAACAATACAGCTGTCTTTTCTTCTTTTCTGAGTATTTTTAAGGCGTTAAAGATATCTATTTTATCCGACGAAAACTCATTGTTGGTCTGGAAATTTTTATCAATCTCGGCCACATCAATATCAGAATAATATTTCTTTGCCCGCACCGAATCGTAATAAACATTGTAAGCAATCCGGTATAGCCAGGTTGAAAAGCCTGAGATACCTTTGAACGACCGGATGTTCAGATACGCTTTGATAAAGGTTTCCTGCGCCAAATCATCACTCAAAGGAGCATCGCCCATCGTCAGATTCAGAAAGAACCGACGAATGGACGACTGATATTTGCAGGTAAGTTTATCAAATGCGCTTTTGTCACCAAATAGTGCAACCTGTGCTACACAGCGGATATCTTCCGTGTTTCTCATCTGGTTTTAGCGAATTTCTGTTGAATCTTTTTTGGGCTTTTCAAGAAAATGAACCAGTAAAAAACCAACTCCAATAAAAGCAGGAACAATTCCAGCAATCAATGCACTATCATTATGCACAATTGTAAAATAAATTATCAGGGCAATGCCGACTGATAAAGAGAGAATTCCTTTTTCCAAATTCGAAGAAGGATTTGCTTTTTTTGGT
>JAKLIM010000269.1 GCA_022709605.1 Bacteroidota bacterium
CGTAAGGATAAATTTTCGATGCAGTTGGAATTTCAGTATTAGTACTCAAATAAGGTGAATAAATCACATTTGTATTGGTAATCTTACTTGCAATGGCACTTAAATTAGCAGTTCCCCACCAGTTACAAGTTGCCTGTACTTTTTCTGCTAAGTTCGAACTTACAGCATGAGTGTAGTCGGTAATACTATTGCTTTCGATAGTTGCACTTACTTTGCTTGCCCGTGTTTCAGCTAATTTTATAGCTTCGGCACCACCAATAATTTTATTAAAGTAAGCTTTTACATCAACTAAACCAGTAGTTGCATCACCTGTATAACTTGGACTATCAAGACCATAGATGCCAAATCCGGTAGCTTTTGGCATAATCGTCATGCCGGTTACTACCGCATAAGCGCCATCGCCACCATTGCTTGTATAACCTTCGAAGTTGTTAGCAAATACGCCATAATCAACATTTTTCACTTCGCCACCTTTGATATCGGCAGGTGTTGTAGTTTGCACATTCCAGATTTCGTGTCCAGAGGAATTAGTGAGTCCTGCACCATCAATCTTATTGTCAATTCCAAAACTATTTACTGCCAACGAGGAATATCCTATTCCTGTCCATTTAGTTTCATTTGCATTAGCCAATGCAGTAATGGTATTATTTTTAATTGTCAATGGTGATGCTAATCCATATTGTAAATTGTGGAATATCGCATTTCGACGTGCTAGTATTGTATTGTTCTCAATTAATTGATAATCTAAACTTCCAGTATTGGCTCTCCAGAAGTTTCCGGTTTGAATACCTGTGCGCACATTTGTCATTACATTATTTGTAATATGGGTGTATTGATTATCATAAATTACAACACCAATTCCCCACTTTGCATAATTTGTCGTTCCACCATTATAATAACCTAAATCTTTTATCAGGTTATTATCAATTAAATTACCTGATGACATAGGATTTACAACTGGATAGCCACCATATAATTCTATAGCACAGTAGAATTGATTTTTTATAATATTATTCTGTATTACAAGATTGTTAACATTATCAGTTTCTTGTGCAATACCAATATAATTATCTTGGTCAGCTCCGTTAGTGCCGATATAGCCCGTGGTAATTGCTGGATTATCACCATCAATTGTCAGACCTTTAATATTCACATTACTTGCTGATACCGTTATCTGATAATCCATTGAAACAGAAGGTATTACTACAACTTCTGGATTACGTGGTGTTGTTGAATTGGGGCTAATCGCATCATTTGGACCAACCAATGTTAACGCTTTGTTAATTACCAGATTTTCTGCAAAAACACCTGAGTTAAACGGAACGTTAAATGCTCTTACCACATTTGTACTGGTAGTGGCAGCTTCGTCTATTGCCGTTTGAATTTTGTAGTACCACAAATCTTTTGTTTCGTTGTGTACAGGACAAGTACCGAGCCAAGCATTTTCAGCTTTTCCGTAGATTGTGCCGGTCACATCCAAGCCTCCATATTCGGCATAGAAGTTTGTGTTGTTGATATTTTCTACTGTATTTGGCGAAATCTCAAAATCACCTGCGACAGTATTTGAAATAGGCCTATTATGGTTAAAAGTTAATACAATATGTTCTGTATTTGCTAACCATCCGGTTGTGGAAAATTCAGCAACAGTATAAGTAGCATATTTGAATCCACCACTTTCAACCAAAGTATTTCCCACATTTAATCCAATAGGAGAATCGTCAAATGTCAGTACAACTGATGCCGGATACTTGATTGTAAACTGTAAGTTGGTAAGATCGCCAACTAGATCAACGGTTGGCTTAAGGATCACTTTGAATGCCCCACAGCCCACTTCTTTCAGAGCGATATCGATCACAGGGCCGAGTCCGTTACAGTCACCTGAAAGATTGCTGGATGCTAAGTAACTAAGGAAATTTACATTGCCAGTCATTTTAGGCAGGATTTCTGAATAAACATTTGTTCCCCACCAGTTGCAGGATGCCGACAAAGTTCCTGTAGTTAGGTTCTGAATGTTTACCAAGTTATTCGTAAATGAATTCCCGGTTACAGTTAATTGGGAAACATCACTGCCAACTTTTAGGCGAATTGCGCCATAGTTGGCAATATTGGTAAATAAATTATTGGTTATTGCCATTTTACCTGTGGCACCATCGTAAAAGTTTATTGCCGATCCAGAAAGTGATTCAAATGTGTTTCCTGAAATAACTAAATCATTATTTGTAGATGAAATAATGAATCCTGTTTGCTGTGCAGACCAATCAACTCCCGGTGCAACCGAATTTTTGAAGGTGTTGTTTGTAATTGTACCATGAACATTATTAAAATTCATTGCCCATGCTCCATTGTCCATCCATACATTATTTTGAATATCAACAGTATGTACATTTGAACTAAACATTGCTATTCCATTTGAAGTGGCGCTATTAATAAACAAATTGTCGTTTAACCCTAAAATAAATCCTGTTGAATTTCCAGAAATATACCAGTTTCCATTTACACATCCTTTTGCATTCTTTAAAATATTGTTTCTAAAACTCCAACTGTTGTCAGTGAAATTAACAATATCGACAAAACGATTATCTGTGGTGGTATTTGCCATATCGATAGTAATACCTTTAAGCGTAAAATTGACTGCATTTGATGCACTCAATAATGCTTGTGTACCCGAATTTGGTTTTAGAATTGCCTCAGGTACTCGTGAGCCAGTATTTGGACTTACTAAAGAGTTTGGCCCTTCAATGGTGACCGATTTATTTATGGTTAATCCTTCAGGATAAGTACCAGCAGCTACTTTTATTGTACCTCCTGTTACTACCCTTGCAATTGCAGGTGTAATAGATTTATAAGGAGCTAGTAAGCTACCCAATTCCTGTGGATATGTAGAGTTTTTATCTACATAAACAACTGAAAGTACATCAATAGTTGGACGTTGATCTTCGATAACAGCGTTATTATTTGCTGCACTCATTGTAGCAATATCGGTATAGTAAGTTGGTGATACTCCTGCTAATATAGCAATGTCGAAAACATTTGCTTGAGCACCAGTTCCCCAGGCATTACTAGTAAAGGTCATATCGCCTTGCTCCAAAACCCAACCTTTAGTTCCATAGGTCAAATTGTTTGAAATAATACCTGTGGTAGGTCCACTAATATAAGCCGGCTGTCTTAAGCTATAGAATTCATTATTGGTAATTTGCAAGCCACTCAAGCCTCCAGTTGTGACCATGGCTCGGCAAACGGTTCCATCATCATAGGTATACATTCCATGTACTTTACAATTATCAAGCACGAAATTGCTTCCGCCTACATAGATAATGTTCTGGTCAGCGACATTTGTTTTGGTTATGTCGAGGTTTTTAATGATTACGCCAGGGGCTGTAACATTAAATAAATAAGTTGCCTGAGTAGTTCCTGCGGTTTGAATAACAGGCCTGGTTGGTGAGGTGGCACCGATAATAGAGATTGCTTTGTCTACGTTTATAGTTGCACCTTCAGCGTAAGTTCCGGAAAGAACATTAACCACATCGCCGGCAGCAGATTCATCCACCGCTTTTTTAATGCTCATTACAACATTCTGATCATCTTTTGTAACTAAAAATTCTGTTGGATTCTGATTGGCATGGTCAGTTCCATAAGTAAAATTTGTGAAGGTTACTGTTGCTCCTACTGTAGCACCTCTAAGCCTTAAATAGACATCTTTATATCCCCATGAACCGCCAACAATTTGGTTCAAATAGGTTGAAGATCTTTTTTTTCCATCGAAATTAACATCGAGTGTTCCGGTGGCTCTTTTACCAACATAAACAGTTCTTTCGATATTCTGACGTGTGTCTTCAAACATTAGATAGGTTTCATACACAGGTGAAGCCTGATGCCGTAAAGCAAAAATTTCACCACCTGTCCACATGGAGCCACACGCAAAACGTGGATAGAGGCCATCTTCATCTTCCATAAGCATATCAATCTTATGGCCAGCAGTCGTGACGTCCATATAGGACAATTGAATCCAGGGCGTTGAAGCTCCTGCGAGTGTGGCAATTTGGTTTACATGTACCCATGCCTGTCCTGATGCATCGGCAGTAAGTACCAAGTGATCAGAACCATCTACAACGGCTGTTCCATTTAGAACATCCCATGTAATACCTTTCCAGCTAATGGTCTGCGAGAACCCAATACTGGAAATGAGCATTACAAATAATAATAAGAATTGTTTTTTCATTTTGTAATTTGTTATTTAATAATTAATTAAAAAAACAGAAATTGAAAATTAAATTTTTTAACCCGATAATAAGTCATGTGAATTGTTGTTCACTTCTTTAAAATTTTGAAATTGTTTATAATTTATTTCTTAAAAGGTAAATTGAATCGTTCCAAAGGGGGTTTGGTTAAATAGCTTTTATCACATTTTTGGAAAATGCCGACGAAAAAAACTATTTATGGGAAACAGAAAGGTAAATTTTTGTGTAATTAATGTTGTCAAAACTAATTCAAATACTTAAAAAATCAAAAATAATGTAATTTATGTTATTTCATTTGTTTATTGATTATAAATAATTAAAAAATGAGAGTTTCACTTATTCAGGATAACATACATTGGGCTGATAAAACAACTAACCTTCGCAAAACTGAAGTTCAGTTGGCTGCATTATCAGGAAGTACGGATTTAGTTGTGCTACCCGAAATGTATACGACAGGTTTTTGTGTCGATCAACTTTTTCTGGCGGAGGATATGGAAGGTGAAACAGTAAAAACGCTTATCCATTGGGCCACAACGTATCATTTGGCGATTGCCGGAAGTTTCATTGCCGTTGAGAATAATAAATATTTCAATCGTGCCTTTTTTGTTTTTGCCGATGGGCGAATTGAAATTGCCGATAAACGACATTTATTCACCATGGGAGGCGAGCAAAATTATTTCTCGGCTGGCGATAAGCACTTGATTGTGAATTACTGTGGATTTAATATCTGTTTGCTGGTTTGTTACGATATTCGTTTTCCGGTTTGGGCAAGGAATCTGAATAATGCATACGATTTATTAATTTATGTGGCAAATTTTCCTGAAAAACGTATCAGCGATTGGGATATACTTTTACAGGCACGTGCTGTTGAGAATCAGACTTACATTTGTGGCGTTAACAGGGTAGGAGATGACGGTGCAGGAATAAAATACAACGGTCATTCTGCATTGCTTGACTATCATGCAAAACCTTTGCTGACTTTTCCTGAAAATGAAACTTCGATTCAGACTTGCGAAATAATGTTGGAGCCTCTCGAACAATACCGACGGAAATTTGCTGTGTGGAAAGATGCTGATCAATTTGAAATAAAATAAATAAAAAAAGAGATGCTTTTAAAGCATCTCTTTTTTTATTTCCCATATTTGTCTTGTCCTGAAATAACGTTACACAAAAAAAACGTTATGGAAGACAAACAAGAAATTATGTATGTAAAGCGAAC
>JAKLIM010000027.1 GCA_022709605.1 Bacteroidota bacterium
TTTAATATGGATTTTATTTTAATTATTATAGGTTTTGCAATTCTTATTATTGGTGCACATTTTTTAGTGGATGGCGCCTCGGGATTAGCCAAACGATTCAATGTTCCCAATATAATCATTGGACTTACAGTGGTTGCATTCGGCACTTCTGCTCCCGAATTGGTAGTAAATCTGGTTGCGGCATTCGATCCGGGTTCAACCGATATTGCATTGACCAATATTATTGGTAGTAATACCATTAATACATATATCATTTTAGGAGTGGCTGCTTTAATTTTCCCCATAACTTCCCTCAGAAGTTCACGCAGGTTCAGTATTCCACTGAGCGTGTTTGCGCCATTAATTGTGTTATTAATGTCGGTTGGCGACAATATTGTTTCAAGAGCTGATGGTTTTATTTTACTTATATTCTTTGTGTGGTTTATGATTGTAATGGTTCGAAACACCTTAAGTCACCCCAAAAAATCGGACGAGGAAGATTATAAGCCCGTTAAAATCTGGCTTGCATCGATTATGATTATTGGTGGTTTAGGTGCTTTAGTGGGCGGTGCACAACTAATAGTGCCCAGCGCTACACGAATTGCAGTATCGTTAGGCATAAGTCAGGCCGTCATTGGACTCACCATCGTGGCTTTGGGAACTTCATTACCCGAACTGGCAACTTCGGTAGTTGCAGCATTCAAAAAAAATTCGGATATTGCACTTGGAAATGTTATCGGATCAAACATATTTAATGTTTTCTTTGTTTTGGGTTTAAGTGCTACTATTCAGCCCTTACCCGCTTACAAAGGAATGGTTATCGATCTGATAATTGCCATTTTAGCCAGTTTGTTGGTGTTGATTTTTGTATATACCAATAAACAACATAAAATTAAACGCTGGCAAGGAGGTTTACTTGTAGCCATTTATACAGCATATTTAGTCTGGATGATTTCAGGACTTTAATTTCACTTTTTAAATAATAAAACGAACAATTATGAATTTATTCAATGTTTATCCGCTTTTCAATATAGAAATTACGAAAGGAATCGGATGTCGTACGTATGATAAAGAAGGAATCGAATACCTCGACTTGTATGGAGGTCACGCGGTTATATCAATCGGTCATTCACACCCATATTATATTCAAAAACTAAGCGAACAATCCGAGAAACTGGTTTTTTATTCCAATTCGGTCATCAACAAACTTCAGGTTGATCTGGCTCTGAAATTAGGTAAAATGTCGGGTTACGAGGATTATTCCTTGTTTTTAGTTAATTCGGGTGCCGAAGCCAACGAAAATGCGCTTAAACTTGCTTCTTTTCACAACGGTCGCCGCAAGGTAATTGCATTCAATAAAAGCTTTCACGGTCGCACTTCGGCCGCAGTGCGTGTAACTGATAATCCGAAAATTGTAGCTCCTATAAACGAAGGTTTCGACGTGGAGTTTCTTGCACTAAATGATATTGATAGCGTTCGTAGATCATTGTATAATAATGATGTATGCGCTGTAATTATTGAAGGTATACAAGGAGTAGGCGGAATAAGAGTTCCGGATGTAACATTTTTGCAGGAATTAAGTAATGCTTGTAAAGATACCGGCACAATTCTGATTTTAGATGAAGTGCAGTCGGGTTACGGAAGGAGTGGAAAATTCTTTGCGCACCAACATGCAGGCATCCGACCCGATTTGATTACCGTGGCCAAAGGTATGGGTAATGGTTTTCCAATAGGCGGCGTGTTGATTAGTCCGTTGTTCGAAGCATCCCACGGTTTGCTCGGTACTACTTTTGGAGGAAGTCATTTGGCTTGTACGGCCGCCATTGCTGTTTTGGATGTAATAAAAGTTGAACATTTAGTGGAAAACGCACAGAAAGTAGGCGATTATCTGATGGAGGAATTGAAAAAAATACCCGGAATAAAGGAAATCAGAGGCCAGGGTTTGATGACAGGCATTGAGTTCGAAGGTGAGGTAAAAGACATTCGAAGTAAATTATTGTTCGAGAAAAAAATATTTACCGGAGTAAGCGGAACAAATACAATCCGGTTATTGCCTCCTTTATGTCTTTCTAAAGTCGATGCAAAACTGTTTATCGATCAATTTAAAAGTGTTTTGTCAGCACTTTAATTTATTATGAAAATCACGCTGCAGCAATTTGCTCTTATCCTGATTCTTCTGTTCTTTTTCGCATTTAATGCCTATGCTCAGGAAACCCGATTAGATAAAGTCGTCCTGAAAACCGGAGAATCCTATGTGGGAGAAATTGTAGTGCAAACGCCTGAAATTATTTTAATTAAAACAAAGGATGGTGGTCGTTTTCAGTTTCCGTTAACGTCGGTAAGAAGTATCGAAAAAAAATCGGCCAATGCAACTGAACTTTCTGTTAACGATTCATTGAATACGGCAAACCAATTACCCCCCGAAATTTTTTGTTTGATGATAGATTTATCCGGTGGATTAAGTAAAGGAATTTTTAGTTATCCGTGGTCACCGGCCGGTGAGGTTTCGATGAGTTTTGGGACAAAAGAATTGCTTGGTAAAACAATTTTTGCCGGTTTGGGCGTTGGATATAAAGTTACTTCGACGAAATCAACTTCCGAAATGACGGGGTTTATTCCGGTTTTTATACGTATGCAAAGTTTTAATCTGAAAAAATACAGAACTGCACCTTATTTGTCGCTCGATGCAGGGTATGCATTTTCGACAAATTCAAAATATGGAGGTGGTACTTTTGCAAAATTATCAGCAGGAATCATACATAAAATGACGTATAAATTAACTGCTTTTGGTGGGTTATATGTACGGACACAGGGATTTTCGGGTAAGTTAACTCAACCGGTCGATGCGGGAGAAGTTACTTATGTGGGTAACTCATCAATCAATGACTTTGGATTAAAAGTGGGAGTTCAATTCTGAAAATTATTTCTTAGCCGATCAGTTTTCGAAGCATTGACAAACTTCAAGGATGCAATATTCAACCGGAGAATATACAAATCCAAATCTTTCCTGTATTTTTCTGCCTGAATAATATTCTCTGTTTGTAGCTGATCGTGCCATTCCACTGTCAATCAATGGATTAAACCGGAATATTTTTCCGAGAATTTCTGAAAGAAAACCCACTGTTAACAGCAATTTTCTCCCCATTTTAATTTTGGGTTTCGGTTTATAAAATCCATACGCCATCCACGATAGAATATCTTTATTTGTGCAATTTTCGGCCACTAAAATAAAGCGTTCAGCCGTCACATTGTTTTTCATCAACAACATCATGGCTTTTACCACATCTCTCACATCTATGTAGCCCGAACCACCGTCAGTATAAAATTTCAATCCTTTCTGCACCTGCGAAAATAATTGCGAACTGCCTGTCTTCGTTCCCGAATAACCCAAAATAACGCCCGGATTCACAATCACAGCGTTTAATCCCTTTTTTATTCCAGTCCAAACTTCCTGTTCGGAGTAATACTTGCTTCGCGAATAAGCGGAACGTGATTTACCATCTTCCCAAGTTGAGTTTTCGTCAATAAGTTCGTTTTTTTTGCTCCTTCCACAAGCGGCTATAGAACTCACAAAACAGAATTTGCTGACATGGCTAGCCAAAGCGGCTTCTACCATATTTTTTGTGCCGGTAATATTGGTGTCGAGTAAATTGTTGGTGCCATTGCCGAGCGAAACAACTGCGGCGCAATGATAAATTTCAGTAACATCTTTCATTGCCTCTTGTAGAGCGTTTAAATCTAATACATCCGCAATTTTCCAATCGATTCGATCAAGGTACAATTCAGGTGTTGGAGTATAAAAGCAGAAAATCTTAAAAAGTGAATCTAAATTGCTTGTATGGCGGCAAATCGCAGTTACCCTTTCGTTTTCCTGCAGCAAATGCCATAAGAGATGCCCGCCAACCAAACCTGTAGATCCTGTTACTAAAATCATTTTGAGTATTTATTTTAAAGATTAAAGAACAAAGATAAAAGAATAAAGACAAAAAAATAATCAAATTAAAAAGTGTCATATTATTTTAAATAATGATTTGAACTTAGATTATTTAAAGTGAATTTCAAATATACAGAAAGAAAACAGTATTTTTGTAATCATTTTATGTAAAAATATATAACATGCCAAATATTTGTGTTTATTGTGCCTCAAGCACCCGTATTAAGGAGAGTTATTTTGTTGCAGCCGACCGATTGGGCAAATTATTTGTAGGGGCTGGCTTTTCTGCAGTTTATGGTGGCGGCTCGGTAGGTTTGATGGGATGTTTTGCCGATAGTGTATTAAAAGCCGGAGGAAAAATTACGGGCATTATTCCACAGTTTATGTGCGATGAAGAATGGAATCACAATGGTGTTACCGAGTTGATTGTGGTAGAAACAATGCACGAGCGCAAGGAAAAAATGGCATTCATGTCCGATGCAGCGGTTGCTTTGCCGGGTGGTTGCGGAACCATGGAGGAGTTACTCGAAGTGATCACCTGGAAGCAACTCGGAATTTTCACAAAACCAATTATCATTGTCAACCTCGAAGGCTATTTCGATGCATTGATTGCGATGCTCGAAAGGGCCGTGGAAGAAAATTTCATGCGCGAAATACACAAGCAAATCTGGACCGTAGTTGAAACGGTAGATGAAGTATTACCCGCTATAAATAATGCACCCGCTTGGGACAAAACAGTGCGAAAATTTGCAGCCATTTAATTGAAAATCTATGCCTAAAGCCGACTCTCTAAAATCAATTTTGGATACAGCACTGAGTACTTCGCCTGATTCGCTGATCAAGACGGATTCCATTTTAGTGCCCGATTCCAATCTTATTCCTGTAGTTCAGAATATTAAATTCATTGGATTTGATGGTGTTTTGCACCCTTCGTTTCCGGCAACCGAAAATTGGGTTTTTATTACTCTGTTGATTCTGCTCGGCATGTCAGCGTTTTCGTTTTTACGCTCTTCGGGTTGGTTTATCGAGTCATTCCGCACTTTTTTTACGGTGAAAGACCGCGGCAGTATTTTCAATAAAAGTACCATGAGCGATTTTGAATCACGCCTTTTTCTGATCCTTTTTTCAATCGGAGTCTTCAGTCTATACGCGTATTTAATTTTATTTGCGTCGGATAACGGATTTTCACTCATAACTTTTCTGAAATTTTTAGGAGCAACCGGTGGTTTTTTTCTGTTAAAATATTTGATGATAAGAATCATTGGATATGTTTTTCTTCATCCCACTATTCAAAAACTGACCATCGAAAGTTATTATAATGTGCTAACTTACCTGGGTTTGATACTATTTCCAATGCTGATTTTACATATCTATTTGCCTGAAAATCTAAAATATTATATAGCAGTTATAAGCCTCATTCTTTGTGTAATGGCCTCATTAGTTTATACAATTAAACTATTTCTGATTTTTTTTAATAAATTTGCATCTACTTTTTATTTATTGTTGTATCTTTGCACCCTTGAAATTTTGCCGGTAGTTCTATTGTTCTATTTGTATAATTTCATGATTTTAAGTGTTTAATTGATAAAGTTTACTGCTTTGAAAATCAAGAAGATACTTGTTTCGCAACCCCAGCCAACAAGTGAAAAGTCCCCGTATTTCGATATAAGTGAAAGGTACAATGTGAAAATTGATTTTCGCCCTTTTATAAAAGTCGAACCCGTTTTTGCGAAGGAATTCCGCACACAACGTATATCAATTTTAGATTACACGGCAATAATTTTCAATGCCCGTCATGGTATTGATCATTTTTTCAGGTTATGTGAAGAACTTCGCATTACGATTCCTGAAACAATGAAATATTTCTGTGTTTCTGAGTCGGTAGCCGTTTATTTACAGCATTATATTCATTATCGTAAGCGAAAAGTTTTCTACGCTGCCACCAATAAAATGGCCGATCTGATTGTGATAATGAACAAACATGCCGATGAAAAATATCTATTGATTACATCGGAAGTTCAAAATGAGGAAACGCTTTCTGCTCTCGAAAATTCGAAAGTTACTTACCATAAAGCCATTATGTACCGCACTGTAAGTAATGATTTTGAGCCGGACGAAGAGTTTAATTATGATATGCTGCTTTTTTTCAGTCCATTAGGTATAACTTCATTGTTGAAAAATTTTCCTGATTTCAAACAAGGCGATATAGCTATTGGTTGTTTTGGGGCTGTTACAGCTCAGGCTGTGCACGATGCCGGCTTAAGGTTGGATATCGAAGCGCCGGTTCCGGGAGTTCCATCAATGACGATGGCTCTGGATAATTATTTGAAAGAAATGACTAAAAAAAATAAAAAATAGTAAGCCACAGGTTCACTATTTTGCTTTTAACAAACTATTCTGAAAGTATCGAAGAATTTTCGTACTTTTGGGATAGTTTTTTTATACGTATGAATCATCAATTTACACTACCAAAAAAAGAGCATTTATGCGGAGAAATTCGGATAAGCAAACTTTTTACCGAAGGGAAAGCATTTATTGTTTACCCTATTCGTGTAGTTTACAGGATTGATGAAAAGTCGGATGGAGAACCGGTGAAAATGATGGTTAGCGTGCCCAAAAAGAGGTTTAAAAGGGCAGTAAAGCGTAACAGACTCAAACGATTGATGCGGGAAGCATATCGGTTGAACAAAGCACAGCTTTTAGACATTATACAACTAAAAACATTAAATTTGCAAATTGCATTTAATTATGTTTCGAACGATGAAGCTGATTATGGTTTGATTGAATCAAAAATGATTGCTGCATTGAAAAGAATTACTGACAATATAGAAAGTAAAGTTTAAACTGATAATCCCCTGTTTTTGAAAAATCTGATTCGCCATATTGTTTTGTTGCCTGTATATTTTTACCGGTATAGCATTTCGCCGCTTATGCCTCCACGTTGCAGGTATACCCCAACCTGTTCGCAGTACACGGTTGAGGCAGTAATGAAACACGGCATTTTCAAGGGAGGCTGGTTGTCAATTAAGCGAATTGTCAGCTGCAATCCCTTCGGAGGAAGTGGTTACGATCCGGTGCCGTGATTCGGCAATTTTGTTTTTTGACACTTTGTTAATTTTGATTTGTTGAGTGAACGAAAAATTGTATCTTTGCTCTGCGCTTTTATTCAAAAAACCCGCAAGGATGAAATGCAATTTGAGAACAATTTTATTGTTTCCTTTTTCTTTGATTTACAGCTCGATAACGTGCTTACGAAATCAAATATACGACAAAGGAATTTTACCAACTAAACGGTTCAATATCCCAATAATATCTGTTGGGAATTTGGCAGTTGGAGGTACAGGAAAAACACCTCATGTGGAGTTCATTTTATCGGTGCTTCAGGATAGATTTCGCACAGCCATGTTAAGCAGAGGTTACAAACGTGAAACCTCTGGTTTTGTAATGGCAGATGAAAATGCAAAAAGTTGCACCATCGGCGATGAACCTTTTCAGGTGTACCGGAAATTTCCGAAAATTGTGGTTGCGGTTGATGAAAAAAGAGTTAGCGGAGTTGAAAAATTAAGCGGACTTTTCCCGGATATCCAGGCAATTGTACTTGATGATGCATTTCAGCACAGGCAAATTGCTGCGGGACTATCAATCATTCTTACTTGCTACAATAACTTGTATGTGGATGATTGCCATTTGCCGGGTGGAAATTTAAGAGAGAATACAAAAGGTGCTGAAAGGGCTGATATCTTGATTGTTACGAAATGTCCCAGTGATATTCAGCAAAATGAGATGTCTGAAATTTGCGAAAGACTTAAACCTGCATTGCATCAAAAGTTATTTTTTACCGGTTATGAGTATGATGAAATTCAAGCAGTTTTCCCCGAATTTTGCAAGGAAAATTTCACGCTGAACGACATTAAAGTGAATAAATCCGGAATTTTACTTGTAGCCGGAATTGTTTCGCCTGAACAGGTTCTTGAAAAACTGAAGGAATTTACCAAAACAATAAATTCCATTTTTTATGCTGATCATCATAACTTTAACGATAAAGATATAAAACAGATAGAAGAAAAATTCCAACAGCTTTCTGCTGATAAAAAGATAATTATTGTTACCGAAAAAGATGCCGTCCGAATTATGGACAATTCATTTATTACCAACGAATTGAAATCAAAAATCTATTATTTACCCATTAGGGTAAAAATACACGACAATAAAGAAGAAGAATTTAATAAAATACTAACTGACTATGTTACAGAAAATTCAAGAAACTGCTGATTTTTTAAAATCTAAACTGCGCACCAATCCAAAAACAGGTATTATTCTGGGCACAGGACTGGGAAATCTGGTGACTCAACTGACCGATAAAATTGAAATTCCTTACGAATCAATTCCAAATTTTCCGGTATCAACTGTCGAAGGTCATAGCGGAAAATTGATTGAAGGAAAGCTCGGTGGCGTCGATGTTTTGGCAATGCAGGGACGTTTTCATTATTACGAAGGTTATGACATGAAAGCCGTAACTTTCCCTGTACGCGTAATGAAAGCGCTGGGAATTACTAATTTACTGGTATCAAATGCTTCGGGTGGTATGAATCCGGAATTTGAAATAGGTGATTTGATGATTATTACCGACCACATCAATGTTTTTCCTGAGCATCCCTTGCGCGGAAAAAACATCAATGAGCTTGGGCCGCGTTTCCCTGATATGAGCGAACCTTATTGCAAAGAATTTATCGACAAAGCAAAATCAATTGCAAAAGAAAATAACATCAAAGTGGTGGAAGGGGTTTACGTTGGAACTACAGGACCGACTTTCGAAACGCCGGCCGAATACCGCTATTTCCGCATTATCGGAGGAGATGCAGTTGGAATGAGCACAGTTCCCGAAGTAATTGTAGCCAATCATGCCGGTATGCGCTGCTTTGGGATTTCAATAATTACAGATTTAGGCGTTCCCGGAAAAATTGTGGAAGTAACGCACGAAGAAGTGCAGGAAATAGGCAATTCAGTTCAGCCGCTTATGACTTTAATTATGAAGGAATTAATAAAAGTGATTTAAGATAAACGATTAGAATTAAATTGATATAATAATATTTTTTTTCTATTAATATTATGCATTTTAATAAACATTATTTCAACAAATGTGTTTTAAAATCACATGTTTAAGTATCAGACCTAAAATAAATTATACATTATAAATAAATAAATAAAAATTGCTATGGCATTAGAATTTACAGATGAAAACATCAAAGAAGTAATTAACGGCGGGAAACCGGTTGTTGTGGATTTTTGGGCAGAATGGTGTGGACCATGTCGTATGGTTGGCCCGATTATCGAAGAATTAGCTAAAGAATATGAAGGACAGGTAGTTGTCGGAAAACTGAATGTTGACGATAATGTAGAGACTCCGAATGAATACGGAATCCGCAACATCCCTACTATTTTGTTTTTTAAAGATGGTCAACTTGTTGATAAACAAATTGGCGCAACACAAAAATCAGTTTTTGCTGCAAAAATTCAGGCTTTATTGTAGTATTCAAAGGTTCAGGTAAAAATCTTTTACAAGTGCAATAAAATCAGTGCTGAATTGATGACGTAAGTTGGTCTCAATTTCTAATTTTGAAATTGCCCTGGCATTTCGTTGCAACGAATATTCAAGCAGTACACGCTTTGGTTGAACGTCCGGTTTCGGGTAAACATATACTAATTTATTGCAATACAACTGAATACTTTCACCATATTCGATATTTTGCAAACCCTCATTAACGGGAAGAATCAAACTGATTCTTCCCGTTTTGCTTAATAAACGTTTTGCGCATAATAATAAATCATTATGTGTCAAATCGTTTGCGTGACGGGCCGAAGTTCGGTTTTTATCAGGTGTTTGCAGCGAGTTTACAAAAAAAGGCGGATTTGAAACTATTAAATCAAATTTTGTTTCAGACTTCAATGAAAAATCCTGCAACGAAATCTCTTCTACATTCAGTCTTTCTGGCCATGGAGAATTTTCAAAATTTTCGAGTGCCTGTTGTATCGCATTGGGTTCAATATCGATAGCCTGAATTGAAGCATTGCACTTTTGAGCTAACATTAATGCTATCAAGCCACTACCTGTACCAATATCCAATATGTTTCCGGCGTTTTCCGGCTCAGTCCATGCACCTAACAAAACACCATCCGTGCCCACTTTCATGGCGCACCGATGGTGAAATACTGTAAATTGCTTGAACCTGAAAAAGGGATTGGCCATTTTATCGTCTTTGAGAACCCGTAGGACTTGATTCAACTCTTTTGCTTTCCGTGTTTTGCGGAGGTGAGGGAGTAGTAGAACGGGTAGATGGTGCTACAGACCGTTGATTGTTGTCTTGTGGCGTGAATCTTCTGGGTTGTACATCTGCATTTCTGTTTGTTCCTTCCCGGTTTGTTGCATTTCTGTTCGATGCATTTCTGTTCGTCTGCATTTCAGAGTTACTTCTTCTCGTTAGTGATTTAACTGCCTCATCGGAAGTAGTTCTGGTAGTGGTTCTGGATGGAGTCGATTCTCCTGAAGATCGAAAATTAATACCCGGTTTTACCGTTTGAAAACTTGAACGTTCGTACCTTTTATTTTGCAGCCGGTTAATTTGTTCATTACTTAATACATTTTGCAGATCAGCATCTTTATTTTTCATTCGCTCCATGGCTTCACTCCTCGAAACTGATGATTGCCTTGCCCGTGCATATTTAAGGTTTATTTCATAAACTTTTTTCACCTGACTGGTCGATAAATTCAATTCCTGTTGTAATTTTTCGGTTTGCTTAGTAGCTTCATATTCCGGCGTTGCAGCATTATCCTGAGCAGATAAACCAGTACTCAGCATAAAAACTATGAAAGCTAACAATATGATTTTTAACAATTTCATTTATTATGTGTCTCAATTGATGCAACTAATAACACAACAATGATTGTGCCATGTTATTTGTTGAAGCTTTTTAATTTTATATTTGTCAACACTTTTTTTGTATGTAACGAAAAATCACTGTTCATCATCCAGCCATAATAACCGATGTCATTTTTCAACACATCGGTTACTTTTTGACCTTTGTATTTGCCAAAATTTATGATCTCTTCGCCTTTATCGTTATAAATCATTCGCCCTGCAAAATCCACGTTATTGTTTTGAGTGGTGAATTTCGAAAGGAAATCGATATCGTTTTGCAAATCCGGATACCGATCCAATTGAGCCATCAATACTTCGTAAGTGGCCAGTGTGTCAGCTTCGGCGCCGTGGGCTCCTACCAAATCCTTATCGCAGTAAAATTTATAAGCTGCTCCCAGTGTGCGAGCTTCCATTTTATGAAAAACCACCTGAACATCCACGAATTTACGCTTGGTCAAATCTATATCCACATCTGCACGCAATAATTCTTCGGCCAAAAGCGGAATATCAAATCGGTTCGAATTGTATCCGGCTAAATCGCACCCTTCAATGTCGCGGGCAATTTCTTTAGCCACCAGTTTAAAAGCAGGACATTGAGCCACATCGGCATCGGTAATTCCGTGAATATCAGAGGCGGATTTGGGGATTGGCATTTCAGGGTTAACGCGAATAGTTTTCGTTTCCTCGCGACCATTAGGCGAAACTTTATGATACGATATTTCAACAATTCGGTCCGACACAATATTGGTGCCTGTGGTTTCAAGATCGAAAAATACAATGGGATTTTTTAGTTGGAGTTTCATTTTTTTTAGATTGCAGATGAAAGAACAAAGAACAAAGACTTGAAAATCTTTGTTCAAATCTTTGTTCTTTGCTCTTTATTCTTTATTCTTTGCTCTTTATTCTAATTAATCATTCAGCAACATCGGCATCAACAGCATTAGAATTTCTTCGTTCGCATCATTTTCGAAAGGAAGAATTAGTCCGGCTCTTGAAGGATCAGTCATTTCGAGAATAACCTCCGATGCATTTATATTGTTTAATATTTCAATGAGAAATGCCGATTTAAAGCCAATTTTTATCGGATCGCCTTCGAATTGACAATTAATTGTTTCTTCAGCCGAAATGGAGAAATCGATGTCCTGAGCCGAAATATGAATTTGATTTTCTGCAAAATCCAGTTTAACCAAATTGCTTCCCTGATTTGAGAATACCGAAACGCGTTTCAGTGCATTCAACAATGATAAGCGATCGATTATTATTTTATAAGCGTTCGATTTTGGAATAACTCCGTTATAATTTGGGAATCGTCCTTCCACCTGACGACAAATCATGGTGTAATTCGACAATTTGAAATATGCGTTTTTCGAGTCAAATTTAATTTCAACCTCACCACTTTCTTTGGGTAATATGTTCTTCAACATGTTAGCCGGCTTTTTGGGCAAGATAAAATTGACATTCTCTTCCTCTTCACCCAAGGTGATTGAAGTATGAGTTGTTTTAAACCGTACTAATTTGTGAGCATCTGTGGCAACCATGGTTAAATCATCGCGCATAATATCGAAAAAAATACCATTCATCACCGGGCGTAATTCATCTTCGGCTGTACAGAAAAGAGTTTTTGATATTCCGGCCGAAAGTTGCGAAACAGGCAATGTCAAAACGCGTGCATTGTCCTGAATCTGTGGCAATCGGGGATATTCGTCACCATTTTGTCCAATAAAATTATACGAACCGTTTGATGAATAAATGACCATGGCCAGATTGCTGTCGTTTATGGTGAAAGTCAATGGCTGTTCCGGAAATTCACGCAGTGTATCAAGTAACAAACGCGATGCTACTGCAACTTTTCCTTCACCTTCTGCATTTTCAATTTCCATCGATGTTATCAATGTAGTTTCAATATCAGATGCAGTCATTGTCAAAGTATTACCTTCAATATGAAGTAAAAAATTATCTAAAATTGGCAGTGAATTTTTATTGTTTATAACACGACTAATCGCCTGTAGATGACTTAACAATACGGTGCTTGATACAATGAATTTCATATCTTTATGGATTTAATGTTAGAATTATTATGGAACAACAAATGTAGTGTTTTTTTTAAACATAACGATAATTTGATTTTCGAATTTTTTAAAAAACAATTTTAAAAATCAACTTATCTGTTTTAATTGTTGCAATTCATAAAATTTTAATGGTTCAAAAAAGAAGCTTTATGTTGTTTTAATGGAAAAAACGATATAAATTCGGTGTTTATTGTTTTACTATTAAAACTGTATCAAAAATAACATTTAAAATTATGATTTGAAAAAATTACAACTATAAATAGATAATAAGTCTTGCAATCAAAATGAGAAATTTTATCTGCTATTTTCCCGGTTTGATAACCCACGATCAACAAAATATAATTTTTCTACAAAATTTTGTAAAAAAGTGCAGTTGAAACTGCTTCGGCCATGGTTGAAACATGAAATTTAAAATATATGTTTTTTTTGTAATACCTCAGCAGATTGATACTGATATTTACTTTTTTGCATATTTGAGATTCTTTATTTCCCATGGCTGCCAGCTTCATAATCTCAATTTCAACAGGTTTTATTTCAATTTTATCGTAGGTTACAAATTTATTTTTTATTGAAGAGTAATACAATTTGTTTTCTGTTTCTTCAATCGAATAAATAACAAATCTCTCTAAACCTCTATCAACCATTTCTGAAAAATAAAATATATCATACATTGGAATTCCATTTTGATCAAAATGAACCGGACGGTAATTACATCTTACATATTTGTACGTTCCATCAGCTGTTTTCATCCTGATTTCATAAACAACATATACTGTAGCATAATGATTCATTCTGAATATCTCAATGAGCTGATCTTTTGTGCTTTGGTGAATTTGATGGATTATTTTTTTATCTTCAGGATGTAAAAACATTTCAAAGCTGATTTTTTCTTCTGGACCAACTCCGATTAATTTATTAAATGCTTCAGTTGTATATATAATTGAATCAGTCTGAAAATCCAATAATATATAAGGTTTATCAAGGATATACGAAAAGAGTTTGGTAAAGCGAACCAACTCATTTAAATCATCTTTTGCTTTGTTTTTTTTTGATTTTCTCATAGTTTCCTTTTTTCAAAATCCTTGTTTCCGTACAAGAACAAGTGCATGAATAATTGATTTAGCATTCAATCTTGAAATCATATAGTTTTTCGAATTTCTTAAAGTTGATAGCGATATTTTCTTCATTTTTGCTATTTCAGCTTCTGTAAATCCATCAGCGGTATAATTTATTATGTCAAACTCTTCCTGTGAAATAAGGTGTGAAACTGCAGGGTCGGTTTCATTCATATCTTCAAAAACTATATATTTAATTTTTTTTGTGTCAATATTCCGATAAATAAATCTGCCTAATTCCGTTTTGTCTGTTGGCTGAATCAAACAAAAAGTTAACCAAAGCGTATTCTGGTTCACTGTATGATATACGTAAGGAATAAATTTTAGCTCAACATTTTCACTTAAATCATCTTTTGTGAGAGTAGTATTAAAACTTAACTGAAAACAGTCATTTTTTTTTATAGACTTTAAATACATATTCACTGCCGAAAAATAAGCTCTAATAGGAATATGAAAACTATCGTTAATTAAATCGGTAATGTAACTTTCTTCTATATCATATACTCCAAAATCACCTAAAGTTTTTAATTTGGGGTTATAATGTATTAATTTAATTGTTTTAAAGTACTGGTCAATTAAGATTGCAGAGAACCCCAGACTTACCGCCTCCGAAATAAGATTGCTAAGTCTTAATTCATATACTCTATAATCTGGTTTTGAAGAATAATGTAAATTATCATCCAATAATTTTCCTTTTTTAACTCCCATATTTTAGTTGTTTAATCTCATTTCAAGATTTTTGATTGTTAATTGTAAGCTCGCTTTGAAAAACTTTTTATTTCAAAAAATAAATCAATAAGGTTTTTATAGTTATTAATGAGTTTCTATTTTAATAAATCAAGTAATGAAAGAGGTAAATATCAAAATGATAAATATAAATCCGGAGTTCAAGAATTTTTTGTTTTATATTATTCTAATTTCTAATTTTAAATTAATCTTAAGGTATTAGTGAATGGGGGTGAAATAAAACACAAATATATTAAATTAATTAAAATTACAAGCACTAAAAATAATATTTTATTGTAAAATTAAATATTATTTTTCTGGAAAAAATTGATTGTATGAGGTTTTATTAAAGCATGAATAAATATTATAAACACAAGTTACAATTTCGTAGATTCCTATCCCATTATTAAAATTAATCAATCTGGTAATAAAAAGAAATTACAAAAAGGGGCTGCGTCTAAAGCAATACAGCCCCTTTTTTTTCAAACAAAAAGAAAACATAGTCGAGGTAATATTATTTTACTTTAATATGAATAGTATTACCATAATACTTTTATCAATACAATATTACAACCTCAATGTATAATCACTTAATTTCATTTCTTGAAATTGACATGTTGCCATTTTTAATCGTATTTTTAAAATTAATCAAACATTCAAATTCATTTTTCAGTGTTAAGTTTTTTTCTTTTTGATAAATAGAGCACCACTAAACTGTACAAAAATGCCAGGCTTAGAATAACCAGAATTCCATCGGGCACAGGCACACAGGTATCGCCCGGTTCGTCGGGAAGAACCGGCCCTAATTGGCGCGAACCTGAATTGGCCGTGCTGTTAAACATTGTACTTTCGCTGCTGCCCCACATTTTACTGTCCGAAGCCGAATTGTCGAAAAGCTGACCGGAATTGGTATTGCCTTTATTCTGTGAGTTGCTTTCAAACAGCGAATTTCCGGCCATTGTGTTGAAATTAAATGCAATAGCAAACAGCGCTATAAACATGAATTTCAGCGAAACATTATTTATTTCATTTTTCATATTTTTCATTGTGTGATATTTTTAAATTTGATAAATCTTTTTATTTGTAAAGTAGATAACTTAAAGATCCTGTTCATCGCCTAAACACCTCTTTGTCTTTATTCTTTGTTCTTTGTTCTTTGTTCTTTGTTCTTTGCTCTTTGACAAAAATCCGGGCAGCCACTTTTAAGTATGGCCACCCGAACTGTTTTTTATATTAATTCTTGTTTACAATAACTTTGACCCTCACTTGTTGAGTTTCGGTATTAATGTCCATAATATACATACCTGCAATATTCACATCAAATGAATTATCGTTCGTTACATTATCATATTGATAAATCAGCTTACCTACAGCATCGTACATATTTACAGAGGCCTTACCGTTTAATCCGGTCAAAGTAACTTTCCTGCCGTTGGTGCGAATTTTTATGTTATCGTTACCGTTATAGATGAAATCTGTAACAACTTCTGACGACAATAAAATGTAGAATCTCGAACTGGTTGTAGTACCATTATCAGAATTATAATAAGTGTAGCTCTCTTCCAACAAGTTCGTTTGAATACCGGTTTCGGTGTCCACAAGTATCACTTTGTTTAAACCGGTCACTTTATTAATATCGATCATTGATATGGTATACGTGTCTTCTTTACCGGTTCTTACTTTCAGATCCACACGTGTAGTGTTCAATGGAAGTGAATTGTAAGCTACACCACCACAAGCACCTGAGGCATCCGTGTAAATCTGAGGAGTGGTCAACACCGGACTCATCAGTTTCATACCATCCTCGCTGCGAACAAAGTTCACCGAAGCATCTTGCAGCAAGCGAATACGGGTTACATCCTGAACGGTAGCATTGGCAATGACCAGTGTTATCTCGTCGGTAGAATTCACTCCTTTCACAGCTTTGAAAGTCTGCTCAGAACTTGTGAAAGTTACACCGTCAGCATCTCCCAGATTTTGCAGGAAGAAAGCCGAGAACGGATAAATCAGATAATCCACACCCGCCATGACGGTGGTATAAGTTTGATTCGCAACATCGAATACATAATAAGGCTTGTTGCCAATGGCATTTTTCAAATTGTAGCCCGACACAAATGGAGCACCAATCAGATTCCACCCGTGATCACATTCACCTCTTACGCCCGCGTAATAAGTAGTTTCCAATTGGGTATCGAGACAAGCAAACTGAGTTCCAACGACCGATTTGAAATCAATCGAATCGTTACCGTCGCCGGCAGCTAAAATATATCCTTTGTTGGCCACAAGTGTATGCGCAGGTAAGTTCACGTAATTTGAACCATTCGTAAATCCATCGTTGGCTCTTTTTTGTCCGTCGTACTCACCAATATAGAAGTCTCCGGTTGTTGACGTTAAATCACCCCAAATGGCAGGTGTATCTGTACCTGCAATAAATATCCAGTCCTCAGTAACATCGAACGGAACACTTACAAAACTCCATGGATAAGCACCGGAAGCTGTACTGAATTTCTTACGAACAATTGCAGTGGCAGTACTTCTAACCGTTACGGTACATGTATTCGTACCACAATTATTGATGATCTGGCCTGATTTTCCGTCGCCGTCAACTTTGAAGATTACTTCGTTGTCGATCTCCAAATGTCCGCAAACTTCCAAACGCCCTGTAGTTTCAATCCGTAACGAATCGCTAACTATTGAGTTTCCCACAGGAATTTCTACTGTATGGAAAATATAGGTTGGACGATCGTTTGTTGGAGGTGTTGTGCTGTGAATCCATGTGAGGCTTGTGTAATTGTTTCTGAATTTCTTGATATATTTTTAATTTGAGCTTCACGAATTTTTGTAATCGCCATTTATTATTCTCCAAATTATCACTACATACTAATATATAAAAATAAAAAAAT
>JAKLIM010000270.1 GCA_022709605.1 Bacteroidota bacterium
TCACGGATACACATAAAATCGGCACCTTCTACTAAATCTGAACGAAGTGGTGATTTATGTATTAATGAAGGAAACGTTGTAACCGGACGAATATTAGCATAAAGACCTAAATCTTTTCGCATTTTCAATAAACCCTGCTCCGGACGAACTTTTGCAGATGGATTATTATCGTATTTTGGGTCACCGATGGCGCCAAAAAGTACTGCATCCGATTTCATACAAAGATCGTGAGTTGCTTTTGGGTAAGGTTCGCCAACAGCATCGATGGCACATGCACCTACGATGGCATATTCGTAACTCAGTTCGTGACCAAATTTTTCGCAAATTGCTTTTGTTACATTTAAGGCCTGCTCAACAATTTCAGGTCCAATTCCATCGCCCGGCAAAACTGCCAAATTTAATGTTTTACTCATTGATATATTTTGTATTTTGAAATTAAATATTTGATTGGGACAAGTGTTTAAAAATATCTTTTTAAACACTTAGTATTGTTTATTTGGTAAATCGTTCATCTCCATTATATTCAACATCTTTTCGGTTGCTTTAAGTGCAGCTACTGTTTGATCGCCATCCAATCCCCTGGTTTTAAATAATTTACCATCATATTGCCAGGTAATTATGGTTTGAACAATAGCATCCGTTTTTCCTCCGGGAGGAATTACAACCTGATAATCAATCAATTCAGGTGTAGCTTTATTTTGCTTTTTATATATTTTATACATGGCTTTGGATATAGCATTGAATTGACCATCGCCCGAAGCAGATTGTTCAAAAACCTCTCCATTGATTTCCATTTTCACATTCGCCATAGGTCGTAATCCTTGAGTTACTGACAGTGAATAGTTGAGAATCTTAATAAATTGATTATTTTGATCATTTTTTATAACATCCGATATTATATATGGAAGTTCATCCAGCGTTATCATTTCTTTTTTATCGCCTAATTCAATGACGCGAGCTGTTACTTTTTGCATCATTTCATTATCAAGTTCAATACCTAATTGTTGAAGATTCTTCAAAATTGTAGCTTTTCCTGAAGCTTTCCCAAGTGCATAAAGTCTTTCGCGCCCAAATCTTTCGGGCAAAAGATCGTTGTAATACAGATTTTTCTTATTGTCTCCATCTGCATGAATTCCGGCTACTTGTGTGAAAACGTAATCACCAATTACTGGTTTGTTTGCGGGTATTCGTACTCCTGCATACGATTCGACTAATCGACTTACTGTGTTAATTTTAGATTCCTGAATTTTTGTTTTATGTTTCAATTGGTCGTGCAATACTGCTACCACACTCGACAAAGGAGCATTACCGGCACGTTCACCCAGGCCATTTATTGTAACATGTACTCCGTGAATGCCAGCTTTAACAGCTTCAAAAACATTTGCAACAGCTAAATCGTAATCGTTGTGAGCATGAAAATCGAAATGTAAATCAGGAAAATGTTGGATCATTCGTTTGCAAAAATCTCCTGTTTCTGTTGGATTTAAAACACCCAACGTATCCGGTAACATAAACCGCATAATGGATTCATTTCTTAGATTTTCAACAATATAATACACATAATCTTCCGAATTACGCATACCATTTGACCAATCTTCAAGATAAACATTGACTGTAATTCCCATTTCACGGGCATTGGCCAATACATGTTTAATGTCGGCAATATGCTCGTCAGGTGTTTTTTTTAATTGATAAATACAATGATTTTCAGATCCTTTACACAAAAGATTCAATACTTCACATCCTGCATCTTTCAACCAATTCAATGAATTTTTGTCATCAACAAAACCGAGAACTTCAACTTTTTGAATAAATCCATGCTCACGAGCCCAATCCGATACTTTTTTAACCGAATTAAATTCTCCCTGTGAGATTCGTGCGGAAGCAATTTCTATACGATCTACTCCCAATTCCTCGAGTAGAAGACGAGCTATGCTCAATTTTTCCTGAGGTGCAAATGATACTCCTGATGTCTGTTCTCCATCGCGAAGTGTGGTATCCATTATTTCTATCATATACAACGATTTTTTTTATGTAAAAACTATTCCAAAGTTCTGAACTTTGGAATAGTTAAAATGACAATATCATCTTGCAGCCTCGTAAGCTTCAATCATCGCTTTTTTGCTCAACAGATAATCAATATCATCCAATCCGTTCAGCAAACATTCTTTTTTGTAAGGATTAATTACAAATGTTTCCGATTTTCCGGTGGCATTATTCGTTACTGTTTGATTTTCAAGATCAATGGTCAATGTTGATGTTGCATCAGCAGTGACAGAAGCAAAAATATCAGCCAAAAACTCAGCAGAAACAACAACCGGAAGTACTCCATTGTTCAATGCATTGTTTTGGAAAATATCAGCAAAAAAGCTCGATACTACCACTTTAAATCCGTACCCGTCGATAGCCCATGCAGCATGTTCACGACTTGAACCTGAACCGAAGTTTTTTCCGGCAACCAGTACAGTTCCACTGTAAACAGGGTTGTTCAACACGAAATCGGCTTTTGGACTGCCATCTTTGTTGTAGCGCCAATCGGCAAAAAGATTATCACCAAAACCGTTTTTGTCTGTCGCTTTCAGGAAGCGTGCAGGTATAATCTGATCAGTATCCACATTCTCGATAGGAAGTGGAACAACTGTTGAAGTTAATGTTAAAAACTTTTCCATTTTTTATATTTTATTTTTGAACGCAAATTACACAATCCCGATAAATGCCGGAACGCAAATTAAATTTTAATATTTTTTTTGAACGCAAATTACGCAAATGAACGCAAATTTTATTTTTTATTTTTTGTTTTGAACACAAATGAACGTACTATGTTCAATTACGATTATAGTTTAAATTTAAAAACTTTTTAACGTGAATCAGAATTTTTTTCTTGAATTTGAAAATACTTTTCTTCGAAATTCAGGTTTTTTACCAAAATTCAGCAAATATCCAACTTCAACAGTAGTACCTCTTAAATAGTTTATTAATTGCTTTTCGTTAGCCTCACTCAGTTCAGCATTTGCTTTTGTTTCAAGAATAAGACAACTTTCAACTAATAAATCGGCTCTGTATTCACCTACAATTCTTTTGTTATGAAAAACATTAATTGGATATTCTAATTCACATTTTATTCCTTCGTCTAATAAAGCGTAATAAAGTGCTTTTTGATAAACTTTTTCAAGAAATCCATAACCCAAATCGTTATAAACGCGATAAAAAATCTTCAAAACTTTATCAATTAGTTCTTTTGGCACTAATTCATCGGGCTCATCATATTTTTCCATAATATTTATTTGCGTTTATTTGCGTAATTTGCGTTCAAAAAAACTAAGCTCTCGGATCGGTGATGCGTCCTGTTACAGCAGCCGCAGCAGCAACAAGTGGACCGGCCAAAATGGTACGTGCTCCCGGACCCTGACGACCTTCGAAGTTACGGTTTGATGTGGAAACTGCATATTTTCCGGCTGGAACTTTGTCATCGTTCATGGCCAAACAAGCCGAACAACCCGGTTGACGCAATGCAAAACCTGCTTCTGTCAGAATTTCGTATAAACCTTCTTCGCGGATTTGATTTTCAACTTTCCAACTTCCGGGAACGAGCCATGCAGTTACGTTATCGGCTTTCTTTTTGCCTTTTACATAATTTGCAAAAATACGGAAATCTTCGATACGACCATTGGTACAACTTCCTAAAAATACATAGTCAATGGCTTTTCCTTCCAGTTTTTCGCCGGCACCAAAACCCATGTATTCCAACGATTTCTGGTATGAAATACGACCTGCTTCGTCAATCGAATCCAATGTCGGTATCGACTCTGTAATGCCCATTCCCATTCCCGGATTTGTTCCGTAAGTTATCATGGGTTGAATATCGGCAGCAACGAACACTAATTCTTTGTCGAATGTAGCACCTTCATCGGTTTTCAATGTTTTCCAATACGCTAATTTTTTATCCCACTCTTCACCTTTAGGAGCAAATTCGCGACCGTTTACATAATCGAAAGTCGTTTGATCCGGAGCAATTAGGCCACCACGGGCACCCATTTCAATAGAAAGGTTACAAACGGTCATGCGTTCTTCCATGCTCATGTTGCGGATCGCTTCACCGGCATATTCCACAAAATAGCCGGAAGCACCACCGGTAGTCAGTTTCGAAATCATGTAAAGTGCTAAATCTTTAGCAGTTACACCTTCGCTCAATTTTCCGTTGAAAGTGATGCGCATTGTTTTTGGGCGACTTTGCAAAATACATTGCGTTGCCAACACCATTTCCACTTCACTTGTTCCGATACCGAAAGCAATAGCGCCAAAAGCACCGTGCGTAGAGGTATGACTGTCGCCACAAACAATGGTTGCACCCGGATGTGTAAAGCCATTTTCAGGTCCAATGATGTGAACAACGCCGTTTTTCTGATGACCGAGTGGATAGAATAACGGCATTTCAAAATAAGCCGCATTTTGTGCAAATGTATCCAACTGATGTCGTGAGATAGGGTCTTTAACCGGTTGATCCTGATCAATTGTTGGCGTGTTGTGGTCGGCCGTCATGGTTGTTTGCTCCGGGCGGAAAACTTTCAACCCCCGTTGGCGAAGTCCGTTAAAAGCCTGCGGACTTGTCACTTCGTGGCAAAAATGACGATCGATGTATAACTGTGTAGGTCCGTTTTCGACCGATGATACGACATGCGCATCCCAGATCTTGTCAAAGAGGGTTGCTGCCCCCCGACCCCCTGAAGGGGGAGTTTGTGTTCGTGAGTTCATTCTATAAATTGTTTATCTTTTTTATGACACTTATTATTTTATTGGATAATTGCAAATTTCAAGGGCAACGCCCTTAAAGCAATAACGTTAGTCTAAACCCTACGATTAAAAGCAACTTTATTCATGATTTTATTGGATAATTGCAAATTTCAAGGGCAACGCCCTTAAAGCAATAACGTGGGGCAACGCCCTACGATTAAGAGCAACCTTTATTTCAAGCCCCAACGGGGCGAAAGCCAATTCAATCCCAAACGTATCTTTCATCATAATCAACATTATATTTTTTTAGAAATAACCTGAATTCTTGCTGAAAAGTTCGTTTTTCATGATGTTCTTTTTGATTTTTAATATATTCAATTACAATATCTGTTTCTTTAGGATTTACTGAAAAAACACCGTAACCCTCTTGCCAATAAAAATCGTAATAACGATTATCAATTGTTTTTATCCATTTTGAAGATGATTTTTTAATTTCCTCTACTAATTTCATTATCGCAATTTTTCGTGAAAGCAAACATAAAATATGAATATGGTCGCTATAGCCACCCACTTGAACTGGATTGCATTCCAATTCACGACAAATTCCACCTAAATATTCAAATAAACGTGTTTCAATGTCCTTATCAATCATTGGAAATCGATTTTTTGTGCTAAAAGTCAAATGAACATAAATTTTTGATAACGATTGAGGCATTGATTTGATA
>JAKLIM010000271.1 GCA_022709605.1 Bacteroidota bacterium
ATGCAAATTACTTTTCCACCTGCTGCACCACCTTCGGGACCAATATCTATAATATAATCTGCCGTTTTGATTACATCCATGTTGTGCTCGATAATTATCACTGTGTTTCCTTTGTTTACCAGGCGGTTAAGTACACCAAGCAACACCCTGATGTCCTCGAAATGTAGTCCGGTAGTAGGTTCATCAAGGATGTACAGCGTTTTTCCGGTATCGCGTTTCGAAAGCTCGGTCGCTAATTTTACGCGTTGACTTTCGCCACCCGAAAGCGTGGTGCTTGATTGTCCGAGCTTGATATAGCCCAAACCTACATCCTGCAAAGTCTTGATTCTGTTTAAAATCGATGGTTGATTTTCGAAAAACTCCACAGCCTGGTTAATAGTCATGTTCAGCACATCGGCTATCGATTTTCCTTTGAAACGTACTTCCAGTGTTTCTTTGTTGTAACGTTTGCCTTCGCAACTTTCGCAAGGAACATACACATCGGGCAGGAAGTTCATTTCTATTGTTTTATACCCATTGCCGCCACACACTTCGCAGCGACCACCGGCTGTATTGAATGAAAATCGACCGGGTTTGTAACCCCTGATTTTTGCTTCGGGCAAAGTAACGAACACATTTCGGATATCGGAAAAAACACCTGTGTAAGTTGCCGGATTCGAACGCGGAGTTCGTCCGATGGGCGATTGATTGACTTCAACTACTTTATCAATATTGTCCAGACCTTCGATGGTCTTGTATTCCAACGGATCCTGCAACGACCGGTAAAAGTACTGACTGAGAATTGGTTGCAGCGTTTCGTTTATCAAGGTTGATTTTCCGCTTCCCGAAACTCCGGTTACACAAATCATTTTACCCAATGGAAATGTTACATCAATTCCTTTCAGATTATTGCCTTTTGCTCCTTTAATCGTTAAATTTTTTCCATTTCCCGGACGAATTTTTTCAGGTATCTCAATGCATTTTTTACCATTTAGATAGGCTGAAGTCAATGTGTCAGATTTCAACATTTCTTCAGGTGTACCATGAAAAACTACTTCACCACCGAGTCGTCCGGCATGTGGTCCAAGATCGACGACATAATCTGCCGCCAGCATCATGTCTTTGTCATGCTCCACTACAATCACCGAATTTCCTGTATCACGAAGCAGTTTAAGCGAGTCGATAAGTCGCTGATTATCCCGTTGATGCAATCCAATGCTCGGCTCATCCAATATGTAAAGCACATTGACTAATTGCGAACCAATCTGAGTTGCTAATCTGATGCGTTGACTTTCGCCACCCGAAAGCGACTTGGAACTCCGATCGAGCGACAGATAGTTTAATCCTACATTAAGCAGAAATTCCAACCGTGTACGTATTTCTTTCAATATTTCAACGGCAATCAGCTGTTGTTTTTCATTCAGAAATTTATCCACATTTTTAATCCAGGCAGCCAATTCAGCAATGTCCATAGTTGCTAACTGGGCAATATTTTTATCATGAATAAGAAAATGCAGCGATTCTTTTTTCAGTCTTGAACCATTGCAATCCGGGCATTTAATCTCTTTTGAAAATTGATTGGCCCATTTTTGTTCGGTTGCCGAAGCTGAATTTTCCGATTGCATTTCGATGTACTTTAAAATACCATCGTAACTCACAAAATAACTTGTGCCAATCGATTGATTTTTAATATGCAGGCGTTCTTCGGTGCCGTTCATTATTTCGTCCATTGCTTCATCCGAAATTTCAGCAACAGGTGTTTTAATCGTGAAATCGTACTTTTCGAGTATGGATTCAATTTGCCAGAATATAGTAGAACTTTTATGTTTGCCAAGAGGTGAAATGGCGCCGTTGTAAATGCTTAAACTTTTGTCGGGCACAATTTTATCCATGTCAATTTCATTTACAAATCCAAGCCCTTTGCAGCGGTGACATGCACCATGAGGCGAATTGAACGAGAAATTGTGTGGTGCAGGTTCGTCGTACGAAATGCCGCTTGTAGGGCACATAAGCATTTTGCTGAAATAACGGGCTTCGTCTTTATCGCTGTCGAGGAGCATAACAATTCCGCCACCTTGCTGCATGGCTTTTTGAAGCGATTGTTTCAAGCGATGGCGATCTTTTTCTGTAACCAAAAGTTTATCAATTACTACTTCAATATCGTGGTTTTTATACCGGTCAATTTTCAACCCGTGCGTTGCTTCACGTATTTCGCCATCAATTCGTACATTCAGATACCCTTTGCGACGAATTTGCTCAAAAAGTTCTTTGTAATGTCCTTTTCTACCACGCACCAAAGGAGCCAGCAAAAAAGTTTTTTTACCCTGATAATCTTTCAGTATTAAATCAACAATCTGATCTTCGGAATATTTCACCATTTTCTCACCGGTTTCGTACGAATATGCTTCGCCGGCACGTGCAAAAAGCAAACGCAAGAAGTCATAAATTTCGGTGGTGGTACCTACGGTCGATCGGGGATTTTTATTCGTGGTTTTTTGTTCGATAGAAATCACAGGACTTAAGCCGGTAATTTTATCCACGTCGGGTCGCTCCATATTGCCCAGAAAACTACGGGCATACGCTGAAAAAGTTTCAATATAACGGCGTTGACCTTCGGCAAAAATTGTATCGAAAGCCAGCGATGATTTACCACTTCCGCTCAATCCGGTAATCACCGTCAAAGCATCACGCGGAATAGAAACATCTATATTTTTTAGATTGTGAACCCTGGCGCCTATCACTTCTACAAACTCTGAAGCTTCGGCGGGTTGTATGTTAGTATTTGTAGTCAAAACTATTTTTTTTAGAACTTGCAAAGATACAAAATTTGAAGCGAATTTTGATGATTACTTCTATTCAAAAATTCTGTAATAAAAGAGTAACCCTGATTAATGCTGAATAAGCTGTTTACAAAAACATTTAAATATTTATCAAAATTCAATTTATTAGTTTGTCAAACCCAAAAAAGAATGTATCTTTGCACTCGCTTTTGCACAATGAGCGGTTGTGGCGTAATTGGTAGCCGCGCCAGACTTAGGATCTGGTGCCGAGAGGCGTGGGGGTTCGAGTCCCTTCAGCCGCACAAAATCATTCTGATTTCAGAAAATCAAGTTGTGAAAAGTTAGAAAAAGGGAACAATATTAAGTTATTGCTCCCTTTTTTGTGTTTGTAAAGGACCCAACATTCAGATTGTTTTTGAATTTTACATTAAGTTTTGTACTTTTGAAAAAATATTCAATAATAATAATGTCAGAACAAAATCATAACAGGACATTTTCAATTATTAAAGCAATTGGAATTATACTAATTGTTATCGGGCATTCTTCAATTTTTACCCCGCTATGTCGATTTGTATATTTATTTCATGTTACAATTTTTTTCTTTGTGGCTGGATATATGTTTAATGATGTTGAAATACAGAAACCATTAAATTTTTTCAGGAAAAAGATTAAAAGACTTTACATACCCTGGATTATTTACGGAATAATTTTTATTCTACTTCATAATATTTTTCTAAAACTACACCTTTTAAATCTGGATGCTCACACAAAAATTCTCATTGAACCCTATCATTTTACTGATGTAATTATCAAAAGTTTAAAAGTTCTGACTTTTTTTAGTTGGAAAGAGATTTTATTAGCTCCTTTATGGTTTTTATTTGGATTGTTTTCAGGTTTAAGTGTGTTTTTTACAATCTCATTTATTTCAAAGAAGATAGGAAAAAATAATTCTGAGATTTTTAGATTTATTTTAGTAGCAATATTCATGACCATTGGATTTATTGAGCCACCAATAAAATATTTATCAATACTTTACAGACCTTTTGTTATTGCCGGATTAATTTATCTGGGAAAACTTTACAGTATTTATGAGGATAAAATAAAACTATCGTTACCGATGGCTTTGTTATGTTTAAGTGGTTTAATGATAGCAACTTATTTTAAATATAATATAAATGTTGGAGCAATGATATTTGGAAATAAATTAATATTTTTAATCATTTCATTGGCTGGTTGTTACATGATGTTAACCATTTCGGACTATATAAATAAAAATTCAAGTAAAATAGCAGTCTACCTCGATTATATCGGTGGTAGAACGCTCTCAATCATGGCATTGCACTATTTGGCATTTAAATTAGTTTCATTGATTCAAATTGCAATTTACGAATACCCGATTAATTACCTGGCATATTATCCGGTAATACCTTATAAAACTTCGTATTGGTGGGTTGCATATACCATTGTTGGTATAATCGTACCAATTGTTGCATCTGTTTTTTATGATAAAATAATTGAATTTATAAAAGGAAAGTTATCAAACACCAAAGTTGTTGCAAAAATGTAAAATTCATCGAATTCGGGATTTTCACTTTCTATGCAATCCAGTCATTTATAATAATTTCTTCATTTTCTTTATCAACCTGCGTTAGAATTTTAATTTTTCTGAATCCAAGCTTCCAAAGTCTGATAATCAGGTATGTGAATGAAATAAACAGAATAATTATTACGATTGGATAATCGATGGTATATCCCAATACAAATAAAATAAAATCGTAAATTCCATGAAATATTACGGGATATAATATAGCTTTTAACCAATACAACCAACTTCCCGAACCCTTGTGGAAATGTGCCAGCGAGAAATAATAACCCATCAAAACTCCAAAAAATCCATGTCCGGGGATTGTTAAAACTGCTCTTACTGCTGCCACATTCATACCGCCCTGCAGTACGTACATTATGTTTTCGATGGCCGCAAAACCCAACGAAACAAAGACAGCATAAACAATTCCATCGTAATGTTGGTCGAAATCCCTGCTTTTTCTTACCACAAGATACAAAGCAATAAACTTTGAAAGCTCTTCGGGAATGGCTGCCGAGAAAAATGCATCAAAAAATTCGTTTCCCAACGGGAAATTAAATAAATACTTGAACTGCGTAATCGGGATATTAAACGTTAAAGTAAGTATAACAGCAACTAAACCACCTAAAAGACATTTAATCAATAATTTAAATGGCTCTTTGTGTGTGTCGTTCCGGTAAATAAAATATAAAAATATTATAACCGGCGCAATTGCAGCAAGGATTAAATACATCCGAAAATTTTTGATTGATTGGTTTTAAAACTTTTCCAATCCGTTAGCTAACGGATTGGAAAAGTTTGTAGATTAATTTATTGGTGCTCCATTCGCAAAAGGTCGTTCACGGTTTTCACCGGATTGAAAGTTTCAATCGGAACTTCTACAAAAACAGTATTCCAATCGCTCATAGCGCCGTTCCATAATCCCGGTAACTCCAATGCTTTCAGTTCTTTACCGTTTTTAGATTTGATAGAGATGAAGCCGGTGTTTTTATCAACATATTTTATTAAATCAAATTTTTCGCCCTTGTAATTTCTTACACCACATACTAAATCTACCGGGTTGAAATGGGAAGCCTGCATCATTTTGGCTTTTTCAA
>JAKLIM010000272.1 GCA_022709605.1 Bacteroidota bacterium
GGGATTTATGGGTTAATCCAGTTCTTGTTTCATGTTATCCAAAGCTGTACGAACAATTTGCTGCAAAGGCAATTTAGAGGTACAAACAAACTCACACAATGCTACATCTTCGGGCGCAATTTCATAAGCGCCGAGTGCTTCCATTTTATCAATATTACCTGCAATCATGGCTTTAATCAAAAATTCAGGCAAAATATCCATTGGTAATACTTTATCATATTCTCCCGACATGATAATGGCACGTTTTCCACCAAGCAAACGAGTGTCGTATTTGTAATTTCTTTTTCCAAATATTTTCTGAACAATTTTATTTTCAAAAATACCTGTAAAATAGGTCCCACTCACACTAAATTTATTGAAACGTGGCATTGCCCAGCCAACTAATTCGTGAATGTGTTCTCCTTCACGAATAACACTTATCTGCGTAGCATAAGGATCGAGATAACCGTCTTTTTCAACTTTAGTTCCTGAAAGGACATTACCACAAATTATGCGTGTAATTTTCTTGCTTAATTTGCCTTCCACTAACTGGCTAATACGACAACCCGGAAGTGTGTTACAATATTGAGGTGCATTTACTTCAGGTCCTGTCAATGCAAGTGTTCTTGTCAGATCAACAATGCCCTTGCTAAAGAAACGGCCGATAAAAAGTACATCCTGAACATTTATTGTCCAAACTACTTCACCTTTATTTACCGGTTGGGTATTATTAATTTGAATACCTACATTTCCTATCGGGTGTGGTCCGTCAAATTGTGTTATTTCTACGTTTTTTACGGTGCTGAACAAATTATCACCGGCTTTTGTTCCCAGGTTTACTTTGCCTGTAGTCAGTTTGCCCAACATATTTATACCCGTCTGAAAATCTGTCATCTGACTGCCAATAACAAAATCATTGTTCGGAGCTAAAGGTGCGGAATCAAAACAAGAAATGAAAATTGACTTGGGAGCCTGAGTAGGATTTGCGATGACATCGTAAGGACGTTGTTTGATAAAAGTCCAGAGGCCTGAAGAGAGAAGTAGCGTCTTGATTTCGTCACCTGTAAGTTTTTCGGGCGATTTAAGGTCGAATTTTTCGTAGGTGTTTTTTTTGTCATTTTCGATAACAATACTTAATACTTTACGTCTTTCGCCTCTGTTCACCGACAAAATTTTTCCACTTACCGGTGAAACAAAATTCATCGTTTCGAACTTTTTGTCGTGGAAAACAGGTGAACCGGCTTTTACAATATCGCCTTCTTTAACTACCACTTTTGGCGTTATTCCGTGGTAATAATCAGGTATAATGGCTATTTGTTCCGAGATAATTGTTTTTTCAATTACTTCTTTTGCCTTGCCGTTTATCTGAATATCCAAACCACGCTTTGTTTTAATCAGGTTTGCCATATTAAATTGGGGAATTTAGTTTTTTGTTATTTATATTTACTGTACTTTTCAACACTTTGAAGTGTTTTTTAATACAGTAAATTCAATTTTTTCTAAAATAATAAATCTTCAAACAATTATTAACTTTATGTTGAAGAACATGTTTTTTTAAAAAACTCTGCAAAAATACAACTTTTTCACTGTATTTTGAACAATGTATTAAAGAAATTTTTCGGTAATTTTCAAATATCTAATTATCAGAACAATATTATAACAATTACAAAAACATAATGGTGAAATTATTTACCACTTATTTATCACCGAATAAAAAGATATAATAATTATGCAGTTTATCGTAAAGACCTGTAAGGGATTATTTTGAATTGCCGTGGGTGAAAACTTCCAACGAAAACCAACCACAAAACCAACTTCGAAGGTGACTGAATACAAATAGTAATAATTATGCACTTCGATCTTATCTGTCTTTTTAATATTTCCATTGAATTATTTTCAAATGTATTTTCCAATTTAATATTTATCAAACCTTTTCAATAAATAGAATAAAAAACAGTTATTTATCAGTATCCTGAATTAATTTCGTTATTTTTGTGGCAGGATAATTGTTTGTTATTCTGTTTTTTCTAATATTTTACTGCATGAAAAGGTCAATCTTATTTTTTTTTATTATATCGCTTTGGTCGCTATCGGCTCAAAATATTTACAGAACACAAATTCTGAAACCCAATATTAAGACTTTGCAAATAGGAATTAAGGATGAAAAATTTCTTTTACCTGTAATTGAATTAGGTAGTTCTGAAATACTTCAAATTCGATTTGATGAAATGTCGCACGAATCCCATTCTTATGGTTACAAAGTAATACATTGCAATGCCGACTGGACGCCTTCCAATATAATGACCAATGAGTATTTACGCGGATACACCACAGCAAATATTACTGATTATACATTATCGGTAAATACTACATTTCTCTACACTCATTATAACTTCTTTTTGCCCAATAATGATATAAATTTCAAAATATCTGGTAATTATGCCATTATAATATACGAAGATAATAATGTGGATAAACCTGTTGCCTACGCTTGTTTCTCGGTGGTGGAACCTAAAGTAAAAATTAATACTACCTTAAGAGGAAATACAGATACTGAGCTAAACGGCAGGTTACAACAGTTAGATTTCGAAATTGCATTGAATGGTTATGTTGTTCGTGACCCCAACGCGGAAATTAAAGTAGTGGTAAGGCAAAATAATCGCATTGATAATGAAGTGAAAGGCATTCAACCAACTTTTATTTCAGGTTCGAAATTAAGTTATATGAATAACCGGCAATTAATTTTCGAAGGTGGAAACGAATATCACCGATTCGATATTTCGTCGATTTATGCTGCGAGTGAAGGAATTGCGGAAATTAAATATAAACAGCCTCATTATGAAGCTTTTTTGAATCCCGATAAAATTCAGAAGTCGAGAATTTATATGCAGAATTTTGATGTGAATGGTAAATTTTTAATCAATTTTCAGGATGGTTTTGAAAACGCAAATAGCGAAGCCGATTACATGTATGTACATATTTTTCTACCTACACAACAACCTTTTTTCGATGGACAACTTTATTTGGGTGGAGAATTTAATTACAATTTATTGAATGATAATTCGCGACTTAAGTACGATGGAAATTCAGGTATGTATTATCAAACTTTATTGTTGAAACAAGGCGGTTATAATTATCAGTATTGGTTTGTGCCCAAAGGATCAACCAAAGCATCGGTCGAAAAAGTGGATGGAAGTTACTGGGAAACCGGCAACGAATACACCATTTATGTATATCACCGCGCATGGGGCGAACGATATGATAAGTTGATAGGTGTGAAGCAGGTGGGGAATTAATGTGCCAATATTTTAATTGGCCAATGTGCCAATATTTTTAATGTGCAAATTTGAGGTTTTTTTATTTCTTCTTTGGTTTAATAAATTCTTTCAATTATTATATTAGCATATTTGCACATTGTCTCATTCGCACATTATCATATTAACCTTCCCTGCCAGGTTTCTCTCTCCATCAATCTTTTTTCAATTTTATCCACAAATTCAAAGTTTTTTATTCCCCAGTCGGGTGAAATAAGCAGCTCTTTGGGCGATTGCGATACAAAACGTTCCACTGCTATCGCGGGATTTAAAAGCTCTAGAAAATCAACCACCAATTCGATATATTCGGCGGAACTCATCATGTTAAACCAATCGGGATGCTGAT
This sequence comes from Bacteroidota bacterium, assembly GCA_022709605.1. Lineage (GTDB taxonomy): Bacteria > Bacteroidota > Bacteroidia > Bacteroidales > Paludibacteraceae > Paludibacter. The sequence goes on from JAKLIM010000272.1 coordinate 3,640, forward strand.
GGAATTGATGCGCCATTTTTGTTCCACGTACCAATTGTAACTGATGCAATTTTATCGCTGTCAGAGGCAAGTCTGATAATTTAGATGCATGTGAAAGGATCGTTTCTCTACTTTCGAAGGGTAAGCCCAATATTAAATGTGCTCCGGTTTTTATTCCCCGTGCTGCGGTCGCTTTTATTGCTTGTACCGATGTTGCAAAATCATGTCCGCGATTAATAAATTCAAGCGTGCTATCTTCAGTCGATTCGATGCCGTATTCAATCATCACGTAGCATTTTTTTGATAATTCGGCAAAATAATCCAGTATTTCGTCATTTACACAATCAGGTCGGGTGCCCACAACTATCCCTACCACTTTGGGATGTGCCAACGCTTCCTCGTAAATGGCTTTCAGTTTATCGGAAGTATCATAAGTGTTTGTGTACGACTGAAAATAAGCCAGATATTGCTGACTTTCGTATTTTCTGAAAAAATAAATACCCTCTTCAATTTGTTGCGTAATGCTTTTTGTAGGTTTGCAATATTCAGGGCTGAATGTCTGATTGTTGCAATAAGTACAACCGCCAGTTCCTTTGCTTCCGTCGCGGTTGGGACAGGTGAATCCAGCATTGATGGAGATTTTCTGAATGCGTTCGGTAAATATTGATTTCAATACCTGATTATAATTCAGATAACGGTCGTTATTAGGGAAAGTGAATTTTTCAATCATTTTGAACTTTCTAAGTTTTTAATTTAGAGCTTAACAAAAATTAATAATTCATTTAAAATAAAACAATTGACAAAATAGGAACGCTGATTTAACGGATTAAGCTGGTGTTCGCTGATTTTTTTATTTTTAACGGATTTAATTCTGATCTTAAATTAACTACGTCAATTTTGAAATCCGTTTTTGCAAATTTCAACAAATTTATATCCGTGTTAATCTGCTAAATCCGTCAAATCCGTGTTCGTATTGATTTTTTTTTCAATTTTTATGACTCCTTCGGTAGTTTACCATAAATATTCCAGTCAGTACGATAAAAGCGCCACCAATTTCGAACGGAGTTAATAATTCGCCGAGTAGTGGAACTGAAAATAAAGCGGTAAAAACTGTCTGACTCAGCAATGTAACCGATGCGATCGTAGGATGTATATGTCCCAATGCCTGATTGATGGCCAACCAACCTAATAGTTGAGGAACCAGCCCGAGACCTATCAATGATAGCCAGGTAACTGAACCGAAACCCCAAAGCGGCGTGGAAGTGAAAAGGCAAATGAATCCCAGTACTATTGTGCTTGTAATCATTGATATAGCAGTAAATGAAATGGTATCCAGCGTGTTACGACCTTTGCGAACAGTAAGCAAATAAGAGCCATAAAAAACACTGGCAAGTATGGCGAGCATATTTCCGGTGTTCATACCCGAAAAAGTTATCTGGTCGAAACCAATAATTACAGTAACGCCAAACAAGGCGATTACAGTTCCGATCCAGAATATTTTTGAAGGTTTTTCTTTGAAAATCAATAGTCCTCCGAATCCGACCCAAACCGGAGCAAGATTCGCCAATAGTGTTGATACTGAAGCTTTCGAAAGCATGATGGAGGTGTTCCAGGTGGCAATGTCGATTGCAAATAAGATTCCGCAAATAACGGCTACTTTTATACCTCTGATGCTATATACCGGTTTTCTGAAATAGATCCATAAAGGAATAATGCCAATCGTTCCAAAAAACATACGGTAAAATCCCGAACCAAATCCCGAAATCCCGGCCGTTTTTACTAATATTGCAGAC
>JAKLIM010000273.1 GCA_022709605.1 Bacteroidota bacterium
ACAGCAACTAAAGATCAACTGTCAACTACAATGTGGTATCGCACACACGATGGTACAGCATGGAAATACTATACATATATTGCTAATTCAGGCATTGGTATACCAGCTTCTGTAACTAATCTGATTCCTCCAATGCAAGCATTTTGGGTATTGGTTAATGCTGGTCAGACGGGTACTTTGTCGTTTACAAATGCCATGCGTGCGCATCAGGATGCTCCGGCTAATATGTTAAAAGCTCCTGCAGCCAAAACAGCTCTAAATCAAATTCTTCGTCTTCAGGTTGCCGGAAACAGCATTACTGATGAGTCGTTGATTTATTTCAATGACAATGCTGCGAACGGTTTTGATATGTACGATTCACCAAAAATGATGAACGGTGCTGCTTCTACAGTTCCTGATATGTACACCACAGCCGGAACAGAACAGTTGGTTATCAATGGTATGAATAATATTCCTTACAATACCGAAATTTCGTTGTATTTCAAAGCCAATGCTTCTACTGCCGGCACGTTTACGTTGAAGGCAAGCGAAATCAGTAATTTTGAAGAAGGTACTACTGTGTATATCAAAAACAACCTGACACAAGATCAACAATTGATTTCGGATGGTTCGGATTATACATTCGTTACTTCGGATGCTGTTGCCAGTCCTGCTTTCAGTTTGATTTTCAAAGCTCCGGGTGCAGTTACAGGTTTAGCTAATGCCGATAGTAAAGTGTTGGTTTATGCTAACGCCAACCGTCAGATAACTGTTACAGTACCTTCGGTGACTGAAAATGCAACAGTTTCGGTTTACAATGCAGTAGGTCAGAAATTGTACAGCAGCAAAGTAACCAAAGCTACTACAGTGATTGACAATGCATTTGCAGCTGGTGTATATGTGGTAAATGTAAATAATGTAAGTAAAAAAGTGATTATAAAATAACCTCACCCCCGACCCCTCTCCTTGAGGAGAGGGGGGAAGAGGTTACTCACAAATAATAATTAAAGCAATAACACACATATATATATGAAGAATTCAAATATAGAAAAAGAAATGACACAAGGTTTGAAAGTTTATCAAACACCGTGCATTGAAATGATTCATTTGGACAATGAAATAGCATTGGTTTTGGCCTCCGATCCACCCGTAGGACCGGGAGAAGTAAAAAACAATGTGGCGCCGGATTATTTTAATAATGATCCGTATAGGAATAACGCATAAAACCTCACCTCACCCCCGACCCCTCTCCCTGGGGAGAGGGGAGTTGTGGGAGTAAGGAGTGTATAGCTTATATTTATTTCCCAAAGAAAAAAAGTTCCTGATTTTATCAGGAACTTTTTTTTGTAGTAAACGTTCAAAACATCGAAGATTTTTGAACGTTTATTGATTCAAAATAAAAGAAACGTTTTCAAGTCTGCGACATTGAAACGTTTACGTTGTATAAAAATAAGTCGCGTAGCGACGACCGATCTGTGTAGCGTGGGGTTTTAACCCCACGCGTTAAATGTGCAATGTTTGTATCGTGGGTTTTAACTCCACGCTTCCCATTCAACCGCCCACCCGAAGCGGTAAGTTCATAAAAAAATAAGCGACAGCTGCTCCGAAGATCGGGACTGTCGCTTTTTTAAAATACTAATTCAAAGGTGTTTAAGTTTTACATGCCCCCTACGGCTTAATCTCTCAGTAGGCAGTAGTGGGGGCATTATTTACTTAGGTTAGCTTCACTTTCACTCCAATGGCTTCGAGTGCCTGGTTATTTACAAATATAACTTTAGCATATTGAATGTATTCGGAGTACAGCGGATAAAGTTCATCGAAAGCACTGTCGCGGGCATCGGTTGCCGATTGTGCTTCGGAGGTTTCTTTGCGCTGATTTTCTTTAATTTTCTCCAAATTGAGCAAACTTTGTTTTTGAGCAGTTACACTTTCGGCAGTAATACCTACTGTTGCTGCTTTGGTTTGCAATTCGGGCGAAGTGATCAATTGAGCATAAAAATTTGTTAGATGTTGTAACCAGTTTCCAAATGCCAATGGTTTTGTTTTCGTGAGTTGAAGTACAGCGCTGGTTTGAACATCCGATTTGAAAAGAATTTTCGCTAAGCTGCGATGCTTCGTATAAAGTGCATCAATTTCAAATCGTGCGTTATCGAACGTTTGGCTTGCTTCATATTGTTCTGAATATTCTTTTTTCTGCAATTGCTGCAGTATTTCCAATTCAGAAACTTTAGTATTAAGTCCATTAATTCTATCGATGGTGTAACCCACAGATTTCATAGGTTCAAAAATTTCGGGTAATGTTGCATTTCCAAATGCAAGTTTCATTTTTGCAATGATTTCGTCGATAGATAAATACAATCTTTGATGAGGTTTAGTAGCCTCGGTTGTAGGATTTTCATTTGTTTCCATAATTTTAAAATTTAAATAAATATATAATAGTAAACTCGAGAGATAAATTTGATAAAAACAAACATTTTTTTTGCATAGCATCACCGAAATTGAATATTGATGTCAATATACCGTTTCTGTTGGTCAATATATCATTTCTGCATACCAATATATCATTTCTGCGGGCTAATATATCATTTCTGCATGCCAATATATCATTTCTGCAGGTCAATATATCATTTCTGCGAATCAATATACCGTTTCTGCATACTTATATACTGTTTCTGTAACCCGGACAATGTTTGTTCTTTTTACACCGTAAATTTAAAGATAATTATTGACATTTATCCGTTAAATAATTCAAAATAAAATGATTAAATACACAAAAGAACATAAATTCACGAGCGGTTTTTTAGGATTAAATAATGCAAAGATAGTCGAGCAGGTTTAAACATATGAAAATATGCTCTGAATGTAACTGTGTTAATTGTTAAAAAATAATAAGTGCTTAGCTATTCGAATATATTGGCAAATTTCATCTTATTGTGTGAATTTGAGGGAAGGAACGAATCATTTTAAAAACAATTAAATTGCAATTTCAATTTTGAATTGAAATTTTATATCTTTGTTGTTCAATTTACAAAAATTTAAAACAGAAAAAATGAAAAATCAGCTGATAATATTAAATGACTTAAAGCAACATCTTCAAAGTGAATATTATAATACGTTGAAAGACATCATTTTATTTGGATCTCAGGCGACCGGAAAGTCAAACAAAAATTCAGATTATGATATTTTAATAGTCCTGAAAGATAATTATAGTGCCCGCGACGAAAACAGGATTTATGATTTGTGTTACGATATAGATTTAAAATATAATATTGTAATTGATGCTCATATTATCTCTCAACCGGAACTTTCAACTTTGAGAGCAAAACAAACAATGTTTCATACAGCACTTCAAACCGGTATATACGCATGATACTATCTGATCAGTAGCGCAATGAATTAATACGATATAGATTATCTGAAGCAAAAGAAACTATACTTGATGTTCAAATATTGCTTGAAAATAACAGACTTCGAGCTTCGGTAAATCGAATTTATTATGGAATGTTTTATGCATTGCTAGCATTGGGTATTGCTTATAAATTTGAAACATCCAAACATCAGCAATTAATAGGTTGGTTTAATAAAAATTTTATACACAAGGGTTTAATTGACAGACGATTTGGACAATATATTAATAAAGCTGCCAATAGGCGTACAAAAGGTGATTATGAATCTTTTATTATCTTCGAAAAAGAGATTATTGAAGAAATGTTTGAAGAAATGAAAGCATTTATAACAGAAATTGATTTTTTTCTTCTGTCGGAAAAATGATTTACTGCTCACACTAGTCCGGTTGAAGCTAACCCCGGCGCCCCAACTTTGCCCCCCAACCCTGACCTCTTCCGCCCTTCGGGCACCTTCTCCTTCAGGAGAAGGAAAAAGGAAAAAAGTTTTTGAGAGGGAGAAGTGGGAGTAAGGAGTGTATAGCTTATGTTTATTTCCCAAAGAAAAAAAAGTTCCTGATAAAATCAGGAACTTTTTTTTGTAGTAAACTTCAAAACATCGAAGTTCCGATAGTTATCGGAATGAACGTTTTTTGATTCAAAATAAAAGAAACGTTCCTGCCTGCGGTAGGCAGGTTCAAGTCTACGACATTGAAAAGTTTACGTTGTATAAAAGTAAGTCGCGTAGCGACGACCGATCTGTGTAGCGTGGGGTTTTAACCCCATGCGAAAAGTGCGAAATAGTTGATTTTTTTTAAAAAAGAACGCGGTTAAAAACCGCGAGACCCAAGCTTAACTCCACGCGAAAAAAATGTGCAATGTTTGTAGCGTGGGGTTTTTAACCCCATGCGAAAAAAGTGCGTTGTTTGCATCAACTGAATCGTTATCTCCACACTCCACGGTTTTTGCTTGTTGCATTTCAGGATTTCTGATAATTATATTACTTTTGCATAATAAAAAAAATGTAGAAATGATCCGTATAATTTCCATTCCACTTACCATTCTGGCCTATTTCTGGTATTTATTTATACTATGCATTTTTCACCCTGTGCAATGGGTATGTTTAAATGCGTTTGGTTATCAGGCTCATAAGCGCAGTGTAGATATAATGAATTTTTTTCTGATCAGCACGTTGAAAATTTTATTGTCGACTGCCGTTTATAAAAACAGAGAATTAATCCCTGAAGGAAAACCACTTATTTTTGTAGCCAATCATCAGGGTATGTTCGATATTAACGGTATGGCCTGGTATTTTCGTAAATTCCATCCGAAGTTTGTTAGTAAAATTGAGCTGGGCAAAGGTGTGCCGAGTGTTTCGTATAATCTTCGAAAGGGTGGCTCGGTGCTAATCGATCGGAAAGATCCACGACAAGCCTTGCCGGAACTTAAAAAAATGGGTGAGTACATTCAGCAATACAAGCGATCGACCATTATTTATCCCGAAGGTACACGCACCAGAGACGGTAAACCGAAAGAATTTGCACCCAATGGACTGAAAATTCTTTGTAAATATGCCCCTGACGCCATTGTAGTTCCTGTAACCATAAATAATTCGTGGAAAGTATTCAGAAACGGTTCATTCCCCCTGGGGTTGTTTAACCGGGTTACTTATACCGTACATCCACCGTTGGGGGTGAGCGATATGGATTATAACACATTGTTCCTGAAAACTGAAAAAGCGATTAAAGAAGGGATTGAATGAAGAATTTGAAGGTTTGAAGGTTTGAAGATTTGAAGGTTTGAAGATTTGAAGATTTGAAGGTTTGAAGGTTTGAAGATTTGAAAGATTTGAGGGTTTGAAGGTTTGAAGGTTTGAAGGTTTGAAGGTTTGAAGGTTTGAAGGTTTGAAGGTTTGAAGGTTTGAAGGTTTGAAAGGTTTGAAGATTTGAAGATTTGAAGATTTGAAAATTTGAAAGATTTGAAGATTT
>JAKLIM010000274.1 GCA_022709605.1 Bacteroidota bacterium
GCGTCAACAATATCTCCAAGATTAAATATTATGGGAGGGAACATTGTGTTTTCATTAAAGTCAGTAAGATAAAATTCTCCTGTGGCACAACTTTCATTAATATCAAACTGCAATGGGTGGTCAATATCGTATGGCAATTTCTCTGTTTCAACCATTACCACGCCATTGAAAGTAATTCTTACGGGAGTAGAAGCCGTAGTGCCATTTTTATGACACCAAACCTCTATAAGATAATCTTTTAACTCAAAAGAACAGATACAGTCGTAGTCGGAATAGTTATTAGAATATTTCAGTTCATCACCCCCAATATCCGTACTTGCATAGTCGTTACCGTCTTTTCCCCTGACGGACATATTACGCCTGTTAAGCACAGCACCCTTGTCGTCAAGTCCTACTATCTTATAGTCATAATCAGAATTTGCACCGGAGTTAACTAATTTCTGTTTTAATGTGGATTGTTCTGTCTTTTTCACTTCGTAGTATTTATCTACAAAGATAAGTATTTTTTAGTTTTTTAACAAACTTTAACAGTTAAAGTATTATTTGTATAGTAATTTTGTGTTGTGAAAATATTTTCAACATTGTTGTCTAACGGCTATGTATAACTGCCGTTGCGATTTGAAACACGAATTTTAATTAACAAATAAAGATTGATATGAAAACAAAAGCAACAAAAGTAGAAAAAGCCAGCAATGGAAGTTATACATTGTTAGGCACTGGTGGCATCTGCAAAATAACTAACGATAAGTTTAGTTGGGTGCTTGAAGTTGATGGCAAAATAATAACCTTTAACGGAGGCGATAATGCTGATTATTTTGCAGAGTTATATACCAAATTAGGATATGAAATTATATGGGATAGGGATAAATGGAAAGATGACTAAGCCACTTGTGCATAACGGTTGGCAATATGAAACGGTTGCCTAATAAGACGTTTCAAAATATGATGCAGTTTTCTGGCAACTGTTTTATATTGCTTGTTATAGCCAGTTAAAATTAAACTATGAAACTAATATCATTCAGTGATAAATTTCCAAAGAAAATGAGTAAATTATTGCTTTATAATGAGAAACGTAATTTGGAATATGACACGCATTATTTTGGAGATAGCCCAATTATTGAGCATAATACCTATATATACTTGGTAAAAAATTTTACTCATTGGATATATTGTGATGATTTGCCGAAACCTTAATTGGCTATAACGTATGGTGCTATGAGCAGGTTTGCCTTGCAGAAATGTTCAAATTTAGCACAAATGTTATTGACAAACTTGCTTATAGCACGTGTTATACGCTGGCACGGTAAATTTAGCAGAAACTTAAATTGAAACACGAAACAAAATTTTTATTAAAATGAGCGAGGGCAAAAAAGAGATATTATTAGGAGATAGCATTGAATTGATGAGAAGTTTTGAAACTGAAAGCATTGATTTATGTGTAACCGACCCACCATATAAATTAACAAGCGGTGGATGTAAGGGCGGACTAAAAATAGAAATGAACACTATTACAAGGGAAGAAAAAGAAAGTGGTGTTATGTTTGAAATACCACCTTTTTACAGATGGATGGATGAACTATTTAGAATTATGAAAAACGACACTCACTTTTATTGTATGAGTAATAAAAAAAACTTATCTCAAATAATTTTAGATGGTGAAAAGGTAGGATTTAAAGTATTGAATATTTTAGTATGGGATAAAGGGATGCACACGCCACTCGGATATTATATGCAGAATGTTGAGTTTATTGTTTTGTTCAGAAAAGGTGGAGCGAGAAAAATAAACAATATGGGAAGCACTGCATTGATAAGTATAAAAGGAATAAGAGGTAATAAAATACATCCATCTGAAAAACCTGTTGAATTATACGACCACTTGATTTTAAACAGTAGCAATATAAATGATATTTGTATTGACCCTTTTAGCGGAAGCGGAACTATAATTGAAAGTTGCTTAAAGAATAACCGCCAATTTATAGCGATAGAAAAAGACCCTAATCATTTTGAAAAAATGAAAAATAGGTGGGGAGATTTTAATAAAAAAATTGAACCGCAAACTCTCTTTGGAAACGAAATGTAGTGCTTGCGTATAACGGTATCGGGCTATGTTCAGTGCGACATAAACCACAAAAGATGATACGAAGCATGACAGTAATAATTTTAAAATATTTTTAGCGTGGGAAAAATAATAAATTGCAATAAATCGGTTGACGTAGGGATTAATGGATTATGTACCCAGTGTGGGACTATTCATAATCTTAAATTATTTCCACAAACAGAAAATGATGTTAAAATTAATTTTAATAATATGAGAGAATATAAAAAAGCAGAAAAAATAGCAGGGTACGGAAATAAGTCCGATAGGTCAAAAGGTGATTTTTACCCAACACCTTCGTTTGTATTATTTCCAATACTTGAAAAAGAAAACTTTGAAGGAACAATATTAGAACCTTGTTGTGGAGAAGGGCATATTTCAAAGGAACTATTATCAAAGGGATTTGATGTAACAAGTAGGGATTTGTTTGATAGGGGATATGGAGAAACAGGAATTGACTTTCTTTTTATGCCACAACCCAAAACATTTGACAATATAATAACAAATCCCCCTTATAACTTAGCATTAGAATTTGCTCAAACATCGTTAATGGTTGCAAAAAAGAAAGTTGCTTTACTGATGAAGATAAATTTTTTAGAAGGGGTTAAACGGAAAACATTTTTAGAAAACTCTCCTCTAAAATATGTTTATGTTTTTAGTAAAAGGCAGACATTAACAAGACCAGATTGGGAAGGTAAAAATAAGGGGTTTATTACTTATGCTTGGTTTGTTTGGGAAATAGGATATGAAGGAGAAACTATAATCAAATGGCTTTGAAAAAGCCAAAGTGCGGTGGAAAAAATATTTTAAAATTATGGTCAAATTAGCACAAACTCGATACGAAGCACGGAACTAAGCATTGCATATAGCCCGTGTTATAGCATCGTTTTAATGTGCTATAACTATTGTATTTCCGCAATAATACCAAGACTTAAATAATTATCTTTTAACGAGTTGAGTAATTGAATTAATAACTATGAAAGTACATAATAAACACGAACTATTAATTTGGCTTGACGGTCTATTGTCTGCTATAACCAATGACGATGAAAAGATTTGGATTGAACAAGCTATTTGACAGATAGAAAATAACTTTGAGGAACAAGAGAAAATTAACGAACACGAAACTACCACTGATACTATTCAGTAGGCATTTCATTCTTGCTGTTAATGTCGTGTACCTTAACCATTGCGTTAATAGCCGTTTCCTTTAACTTAGCCTCCCTGTCTTTTTGATTTTCACCCAACTGTATATCTTGTTGCTGTTGGGCATTTTGCTGTTCCTGCTGTTGCGATAAGGCTGCCATCTGTTGCATCTGTTCTGTCTGCTGTGCCTGTTGTTTTTCCATTGCAGCCTGTAAGATATTCTGTTCACGTACAGCCTCACGGATAGCACTCCACAAATCTTCCTCATAGGCACGACCAAGTAAGTTAGCAGCCCTTGTCTTATCCAAAAACCCCATCTGAACAAATTGTAATATCTTTGTGTCGGTATCACGTCTTTCATCTTCGGGAGATAACGACCTTATAGTGTCAACCCTGAAATCCTCATTGTTCAAATCCTCACTCAGGGTAAGTACACTTGCACCCTCGTCACCAATGCTGTCTATCAGTTCCTTTTTATTGGCTATATAAAAGCGTTTCCCGACACTTGCTATCGCTTGGTAACAAGCCTTGAATATGCTCTCAAAAGCAGCATAGAAGCGTTCCTGTGTTACACTACCACGTTTTATCATTAACTGCATAACACCCACTAATTGGTCGGCACTTTCGGTCTGACCTTTCATTGCGGAGTTTACGCCCGTTATCTGTTCAATCTGTGCAGCAAAGACACTTGCTATGTTTGTCAAAGCACCCATACCCTGCGAAGGGGTGTTGTCGTACCTTGTCATAATATTGTTGATACCCAACCCCCTTGTCCTGATAGCCACAGGCTTATTCTGTTTCATATTGGTTAAGAACTCCGCTTCATCTTCCACGTAGTCGGGGTCGTATGCAGTGCCAGCACCCGTACTGTTGTTCATCATATTTTCCAATACAGAGTAGATACGGTTTACCATACGCTGTGGGTTAATGGCTATGTCTATCGGGCTAAATACTTGCCCGTCTAAGTACATATAAAAATTAACCTTGTAGGGTGGCAACATATTGTCCGGGGAGTTTATATCTGATTCCTGGAACGGAACAACACCGTGATCTAAGATAACGTCAGCCATTTGGTTGAGGTATGTCATAGCATAACCACCTACCAATTCTGATGGGATAAACTCACAATAACGCCATTGGTCGCAATAGACCTTCCTCAATGCCTTGCCTTTTGTCTTGTTTACCACAGACCGTTGATATTTGTTCAGTTCTGAACAATCCACAACGTCTTTTTCGGTGTATTTCGGTTTATCAGAATAATCATCATAGTTCAGCCTTGCAAAGTATATGTTTCCGCTTTCGTCTTTTACATAGCCGTATTTTTCCTCAATGACATCACGCCAATAGACTTTATATAATACCACCCTGCCGTCAACAGCCCAAGTGTTTGTGTTTCCGGCTACGTAGTTTTCAATAGCAAGTTTCTTGTCGTAGTCTAAGTCGGGGTATTGTTCGTAAATATCAGAGGGTAATGCCAAATCCCACTCACCCATAAAACCTGCGTCTGACAAGTCGTACATCTTTGCGCTCCTATCAAAGAAAAACCTCTCTGCCGCCACCTTTTTTATCCTGTATTCCGAAGCACGGATATATGGTTTCATAACAGCCATACCGCTAATGACCATATCCTCGGCAACCATTTTCTTCAATTCGTCAAATCTATTTATCATACCACCATAGCGGAGTAAGGAGTTAACAGATTTCACGTATTCGTCAACATAGATATTCTGAAACAACCCCTTTGTTTCTACGGTATCATCACCGATGGGGTATTTCTTTTTTAAATATTCAGCGTAACTCGGTGGGGATTCTTTGGCTATCTCTGTCCAATAGATCATCTCCGACAATGCTAATTCACGCCTTGTACTTGATAATGGTGATACCGAACTCGCCTTGTGGTTTATAAGCATTTTGTTAGCGTTACCTATATACTGATTACCCATAATCTGTATAAGGTTGTACTCGGTCTTGATACGGGTTGTGTTCTGACCGCTTGTGTCCATCAAAAACCCCTGCAAATCCTCGTCAAAGTACCATTGTTTATTAGGTGAATAGAAGTTTTTGTTTACCTCACGCCTAATCATGTGTTCTCTATGCTTGGCGTTGTTA
>JAKLIM010000275.1 GCA_022709605.1 Bacteroidota bacterium
ACCTTGGTGTGAAGTGCCCGGAGCTCGTCCCGATTGGTTGCCAAAATATTATCACAATGCTTCAGCAGATGGCGTTGGTTTCGATAGAACTTCAAAAGGCAGTAATGCTGTGTCGCAGTATTTCAGTCCATTACGTGAACAACTTGATAATGTTGAAACATGCCCCGAAATTTTCCTGCTTTGGTTTCATCATGTACCGTGGACTCAAAAAATGAAAAGCGGACGCACACTTTGGGATGAACTTTGCTACAAATATGATAATGGTGTACAACAAGTGCGTGAATATCAGAAAATTTGGGACAAAGCTGAGCCATTCATTGATTCGCAACGTTTCAAAGAAGTACAATCTAAGCTTCGTATTCAAGCCCGCGATGCTGTTTGGTGGAAAGATGCGATTTTATTGTACTTTCAAACCTATTCGGGAATGCCAATTCCGTACGACATTGAACGTCCGGTGCATGAATTGCAGGATTTGAAAAAGATAAAATTGAATATGGGACATCATAATTAGATTGATTTAAGTAATTGAAATTTAATAATATAGTAAAATTTAAAACGTTGAACTCGGTGAAGTTCCTCTCGAAAACTCTATTTCTTATTTCTTTCTCCTCAAAATAAAAAAAATCCTTTTTTTTTCTTTTAAAGGAGAAAGTACCCGGCTTGTACCGATGAAACGGGAAAGAGGGATAGAGGTTGGAGAAAGTCCACAAAAGGGGATAGAGGTTAGGAGTGGGTTACGAAATCCCGGAATAGGGTGAGGTAAATTTGATATGGTAAATAATTTTAAAATTGTACTTTTTTCATTTTGTGTAATATGCATTGGTAATATTATGGCACAAAACGAAAGCAGACAACGGATTTCGATCAACGAAGGCTGGAGTTTTTATAAATACGATGATGTATCAAAAGCTGATAGACTGATATACGATGTTCGTCCGGCAGTTTCGGGCAGCAAAGATTATGTTGTTGCTGATGCCAAACCAACTGAAGCAGTGGGTGTTGTAGCTACCGAAACTGTGCTGAAGCCGTGGATTTTACCGACTGCAAACCGTTTTATAAAAGATCCGGCTAAGCGACATATTCGTCCCGCAGGGAATCCGGGAGGGAATTTCCCTTTTGTACAAAGTAATTTTGACGAAAGTACGTGGGAAAAAGTTACCCTGCCGCACGACTGGGCGATCAAAGGTCCATTCCAAACCGGTTGGGATGCCGAAGTAAGTGGCGGAATGGGACGATTGCCTGTAAATGGTGTGGCTTGGTATCGCAAGAAATTAGACATTTCGGCAGATGATGCCGGCAAAGCCATCTTTTTGGAAATTGAGGGTGCGATGTCTTATGCCATGGTTTGGCTCAATGGAAATTTGGTTGGCGGATGGCCTTATGGTTACAATTCGTGGCAGGTTGACTTGACGCCTTACATTTTGCCGGGCGTCGAAAATCAATTGGCCATTCGTGTCGATAATCCAAATCATTCAGCTCGTTGGTATCCCGGAGCAGGACTTTATCGCAATGTGTGGTTAACCAAAACCAATCGGGTTCATGTTGGTCAATACGGGACTTTTATCACAACAAAAGATGTTTCAAAAACGTCTGCAACTGTCAATTTAAAGGTTTCGGTTGATAACGATTTAAAAACAACCGCTGATGTTGAGATAATTACGCAAATTTTTGCACTTGATGCCAAGGGTAAAAAGAACAGTAAAGTAGCTGCAACTTTTCCAAATTCAACAATAAAAATAACTGCCGGCGAAAATGCTGAAATTGAAAGCACAATCACTTTGCAAAACCCAAAACTCTGGGGGCCTTTTCCCACTCAAACTCCTCATCTTTACATTGCTGTCACATCATTATCGCAGGATGATAAAATCATTGATACGTACGAAACCCGCTTTGGAATTCGAAAATTGGAATTTAATTCCGATAAAGGAGTTTTTGTAAATGGTGAACACATTTATTTGAAAGGCGTTAATCAACATCACGATTTGGGTGCTTTGGGAGCCGCTTTCAATGTGCGAGCCGCCAAACGTCAATTAGAAATACTACGTGAAATGGGTTGTAATGCCATTCGCATGTCGCACAATCCGCCTGCACCGGAGTTGCTTCAACTTACCGACGAAATGGGTTTTTTGGTAATCGACGAAATTTTCGATTCGTGGGAACGTAAAAAAACGGCTCATGACTTTCATCTCATTTTTCCCGATTGGTCGGAACCTGATTTGCGGGCATTTATACGTCGTGACAGAAATTGCCCATCAATAATTATGTGGAGTTTTGGAAATGAAGTGGGTGAACAATATACTGCCGAAGAAGGAGCAAGAGTTGCCAAACGCTTGTACGATATTGTAAAAGAAGAAGATACAACCCGTCCAACAACTTTGGCAATGAATTTTGCCAAGTCCGATATGCCGTTGCCAATTGTGCCGGACGCTATCGGGTTAAATTATCAGGGCGAAGGAATCCGTCAGGAACCGGAGTTTGAAGGAACTGAGCGTATTCGTACAGCGCCGCAATATGATGCTTATCATGCCAAATTTCCAAACAAAGCAATTTACAGTAGCGAAACAGCATCGGCTTTTAGTAGTCGTGGTGTTTATTTATTTCCCGTAACTGAAAAAAACAGTTCCCCAACGCGCGATGGCAGGGGAGGAGATTCAAAAAATTATCAGGTAAGTTCCTACGAATTGTATGCTGTTGATTTTGGGTCGTCGGCCGACCGTGTTTTTGGGTCGATTGATCGTCATCCCTTTGTGGCAGGTGAATTTGTGTGGACGGGCTGGGATTACATTGGCGAACCAACGCCTTACTACGAAGCCCGAAGTTCCTATACAGGCATTATCGACCTTGCGGGTTTTAAAAAGGACAGGTTTTATCTTTACCAATCGCATTGGCGGCCAGAATTTCCGATGGCGCATATTCTTCCGCATTGGAATTGGGCAGAACGAGTTGGAGAAATTACTCCGGTTCATGTATTTACATCGGGTGACGAAGCTGAACTTTTCCTCAATGGCAATTCGCTGGGCCGAAAGAAAAAAGGCCAATATGAATACCGTTTGCGTTGGGATGATGTGAAATACGAACCGGGCGAATTAAAGGTAATTGCCTACAAAAATGGTAAGAAATGGGCGAAAAGCACCACTAAAACTACTGCTGATGCTTCAAAATTAATTGCTTTTTCCGACCGCAAAACTATTTTGGCTGATGGAAAAGAGTTGGCATTTATTACTGTGAAAATTGCTGATACTAATGGACTTATGGTTCCCAGATCTAACAATAAAATTGAATTCAGCATCGAGGGACCGGGCGAAATTGTAGCCACTGATAATGGCGATACTGCTAATATGGAGTCGTTTGCATCCAAAGAGCGCGAAGCATTTAATGGCTTGTGTTTGGTCATTGTAAGGGCTAAACCCGGCAGTACAGGGAAAATTATACTTAAAGCCAATTCAGCAGGATTAAAGGAAACTAAAGTGTTGATTACGAGCAAGTAGTTGATAAATATATTTGAAGATTTGAAGATTTGAAAGTTTGACATTTGAAGATTTGAAGATTTGAAAGTTTGACGTTTGAAGATTTGACAATTTTCTTAGATTACAGGTTACAGTTAATATCATAATATCATGAAAAACAAGCACATACTCCTGTTTTTATTGTTTTCTACAGCTTCTGTTTATTCGATAAACAGCCGTTTGTATAGTTCGGGTGAATTGACTTGTAACCTCGTTGAAAGTTTTAGTCAGGATAGTACAGGATTTATTTGGATTGCTACGCAATATGGGTTGAATAAATTCGATGGAATGCATTTTACCCATTATTTGCACAACGAAAAAGACTCTACTTCACTTCTCGGAAATTATGTTCATGCTCTGAAAACCGATAGCAAAAATACGCTTTGGGTGGGTTGTAGCAACGGACTTCAGTATTACATGCCCGAAGAAAATGCATTCCGAACCGTTTATTTTGAAAATACACCCATTCCGCATGTTGTTGGAATTACTGAATTGCATACCGGCGAAATCTGGGTTCTTACTTCGGGGCGAGGTGTGTTTACCGTAAATAAAGAAAAATGTATAGCAACTTTGCTAAGTAAAATTACTGACGCTTGTGGAAGTAAATTTTTAACCGGAATTTACGAAGATAAAAAGAAAAATATTTGGATGGGTACCAATAATTCCGGATTTATTAAAATTGATGCTGTCACAAAAAAAATAACGAAACGAACACTTATTTCGGCCAAAAATGGCTGGGTAGGCGATTTTGCTGAAGATGTGAAGGGTAATATTTATGCTTGCAGTGCAACGAATGTTGAAGTTTTAAACCCGAAAACAAATCAATTTTCACCAATAAAATACATCGGAGTTGATAATCGATTGGCGATACTTGATATGTCGATTGATCATAAGGGAACTATTTATGTGGCTACCGACGGTCAGGGTTTGAAGTATATTGACGTTAATACCAGTACTTTACGCGATGTTGAAAACGAGGGCAGTACATACAATCTCGATAATGCCATTATTCATTCTATATTCGAAGACAAAGATCAAAATATGTGGTTGGCATGTTTTTATGCCGGTGCACTTATGATTCCAAATGAATCAAAACAATTTGATTTCTGGAGTTTTACAAAAAACAGAAATAAAATTGGCGGAACGGTTACGTCAATTTGTAAAGATTATCAGGGTTTTGTGTGGTGTAGTGTCGATAATGAAGGTGTTTTTAAATTCGATCGTCAGGGTAAAATTGTTGCTGAATTTTCACATTTAAAATCAGTATTGACAATATACGAGGACAGTAAAAAAACGTTTTGGATTAGTACCAATGACAAAGGCGTAGGGAAATTAAACACCGTTTCGGGAATAGTGAATTATTTGCCGGAGTTCACCGGAAAAAGGATAAAGTATTTTGCCGAAGATGATTTTGATAATTTATACCTCTCCGAAATTGGTAAAGGGCTGTATCGCATGAACTTATCAAACAGAAACTTGAAGCATTTCGAAATGAGTAATGATAATGCTGAGAAATTTGTACTGAAAAATAATTGGATAAATACATTGCTGAAAGATAAGGACGGTTTGCTTTGGATTGGGCATTATAAAGGGGTCGATTGTTACGATACAAAAAATAATCGTTTCAGGGAATTGAAATTCTGGGATGTAATATCTAAAAATATATGCAATTCCTTACTCGAAATCAGGAATGGAAATATTGCCATCGGAACGAATAACGGATTGTTTATTTACGATAAGAAAAGTGGTGATTTAAAGCAATATACAACCAAAGATGGACTCTCCAACAATGTGATAAGTGGTTTGGCCGACGACAAAAATGGCAATAT
>JAKLIM010000276.1 GCA_022709605.1 Bacteroidota bacterium
TAGTTGCAGTGATATTGGTTACATTTAGTTTGGCATAGACGTCAGTTATCAATTTTTTTGTTATAAAACCAAAGGATTCACCATAGGAAGTACCGTTTTTATCAGTAGCATATGCTCTTACAAAGTAAGCTGTATTTGGTTCAAGATTTTTTATTTGAGAAACGAAATTTCCAGTTTCTACATTAACTATTACCAGACTATCATCTATTGTTGGTGTTGTACTAGTACTCCAACAAATTCCCTTTGAAACGATAATGTTATCATCGCTAATTTTTAAAAAGCCTCCTACAGTTGCAGTAGTAGCAGTAATTTCCGTTACACTTAGTTTGGAATTGACTACAGTTATTTCATCCGGGGTACAACCAACAAGGGATAATGCAAAAACTGTAAAAACTGAGAATGAAATTTTTCTAATAAAATTCAATAGATTCATAAATTCATAGTTTAATAATTTGTAAATAATACAGATATTTATTGCAAATTCTTTAGCAAAAGAATTTAACTTCGCAAATATATGCAATTGTAAACAATTAACAATACTGAACAAATAAAAATTATAAAATATTTTTCAACTTCCAAATGATCAATTTTTTTATGCTTTATTGAATTTTAAATGTTTTAGCTTTAATGAAATATGTTAATTGCAGATATAACTTCAAATTGATAAAAAATAAATTTTTAGTTTTTATCAACTGGTATTAGTGATTAATTTTCAAGATCTTATAGTTATAGAAAATGTTGTAATTTCAAAAAGGGGTTAAGAAACTGCATACTTAATATTGCAAACGCTGTGTTTATTCTTTAAATCTCACTTACCCGAATTTTTTTCGTTTTAAGTTTGCTGTTGTTTGTCAGATAGATAAGGTCATCAATTTTCGAAGCATGTACGCCGACAAATGTACAATCCTGTTTTATTTCGATAACACCCAGTTCTTCGGGTTTTAATTTTCCCTGTTTTAAAAAAAAACCGGCAATATCACCCTTCGATATTTTATCCCGTCGTCCACCCGAAATGTAAAGCGTTTTCCAAACTGAAGGGAGTGGGAGTGGTGCAGGACGAATTTCTTCAATACCGGTTTTACCTGTAAATTCGGGCAACTTTTCATTTTTAAAAGCCAGAACATACGCCGTCCCGTCACTTTTCATTCGTGCAGTTCGTCCGTTTCTATGTGTAAATTCCTGCTCGCGCGACGGAAGTTGATAATGTAAAATAAACCGGATTTCAGGAATATCGAGTCCACGCGAAGCCAAATCGGTAGCCAGAATCAGTTGGTGTGTTCCATTTCTAAACTTTACCAAAGCACGTTCACGGTCGATTTGTTCCATATCGCCATGAAAACATCCGTGATGAATGTGGTTCTCGTTCAGGAAATCGCTGACACGTTGAATCGATTCTTTGAAATTGCAAAAAATAATTCCCGGCTGATTGCCAATGTGACTCAACGCATCAACCAATGTTTCGAGCTTATCTTTTGTAGGAGAAAGTATGGTCTTTATGGTAAGTTGGGTTATGCCTTCGTGCAGGTAATTGATATATTTCGGTTGTTTCAGTTTTACGAATTCCGGTATTTTAGGCGCTTGAGTGGCCGAAGTCAGAATTTTTTTCTGCACATTGGGTAAAGCTGCAACTATCTCAGTCATTTCGGCTTCAAAACCAACTTCGAGCGATTTGTCAAATTCATCAAGCACCAGCGTTTTAATAAATTCGGTCGAAAAACGGTCTTTGCGTAAATGATCGGCAATGCGCCCCGGAGTTCCGATTAGAATGGCCGGGCGATGCTTCAAATCAATTTTATCCTGTGCGCCGGCGCGACCACCATAAACTGCATTGGTTTTAAAACCGGAACCCATTTGTCGCACCACTTGTTCTATCTGAAGCGCCAGTTCGCGCGAAGGCACAACAATCATGACCTGAATTTCGGAACATGCAGCATCTAATTCTGAAATAATTGGCAATAGAAATGCTACTGTTTTTCCTGTTCCGGTTGGCGAAAGCAGCACTACTTCATTATTCGACTTGATGGTTTCCAATGCTTCATTTTGCATGGAATTAAGAGTTTCAATGCCTAATTTAGCGAGAATTTTGTTTTGATTCATGGTACAAAGGTACGAATTTCTGAGCTTAATGCCTATAATTGAATGTAAATCATTAGTTTCTATTATCAACTTCAGGGATTTCAGATTTGTTTTGTCAAATTTCAATCATAATTTTAAAGTGAAATAAAAAAATGGTAATTTTGCAGATAAATCCATATTTGAGTCGGATTTTATTCGTTCGAAAAAATTTTTTTAAAACTTTCGAAAATCAAATGAAGAAATTTATTGTTTGGTTTTTATTTTTTCTTTGTACTTCAGTTTACGGGTTTTCCACGCCTACTGATTCAATTTCAACTGATTATAAAAACGGTGAATTTGTTTCGTATAGTCAGGTTTGGGTTAATGCTCCTAAAGAAGTACTGAGTGGGGTTGTTAAGGATTTTGAAATTCAGTTGAAATACGATCTTGAAGCCTTATACAAATGGGCTTTAGTGGGTATGAATTTACGTGCTGAGAAAAGTGAATTGATAGAATTTAACCTGAAATCGACTAAGTATAACAGCAAAACGGGTATGATAAGGGCAACAGGAGATGTGATTGTTCCTTATTTAATCACTTTTCCTAATATTAATATTGATAGTAAGCTCGACTATATTACGTTAAAAGATGGTAGAGTTAAAGTTACAATTTTAGTCATTTATTCGGATGCATTTTTAAAAAAAACGATCGGAGTTTTTTATTTAATTCCGAAAAGTAACGGTTGTTGGATTACGTTGGAGACAAAGGTGAAATTTGGTTGGTTTTTCGATATTTTTATAAGCCAGAACAAATTTACCAGCATAATGGAATGGCGATTTCACCGTTTTATGCAAAATATTAAAAATGAAGCTGAACGGAGAGAAAAAACAGTAAAACAGTAAAATACAAGATAAGTGCTTGTTTTTAAATGTTTTAAAAACAAGCAGATAAATTTTAAAATATAAATTATAAAACCGGTGAACAAACCGGTTTAAGTTGATAAAAAATGGCTGAAACATCACTTTTAGAGAAACTGGAAGGTTTGCAACATAAGTTCGAAGAAATTTCGACGCTCATTAACGATCCATCGGTTATCACAGATCAAAAAAGATTTATGAAACTGAACAAGGAATACCGTGATCTTGAAAAAATATTGAACGCTAAAAACGAATACGAGCTGGCTTTGTCACATTTGAATGAGGCCAAAGGTTTATTGGATTCAGAATCGGACATCGAAATGCGCGAAATGGCCAAAGCCGAAATTGATGAGATTGAACCGAGAATTCCTGAAATGGAGGAGAATATCAAATTATTACTTATTCCCGTTGATCCGGAAGACAGTAAAAATGCGATTGTAGAAATACGTGGTGGAACAGGAGGAGATGAAGCAGCAATTTTTGCCGGAGACCTGTATAAAATGTATGCAAAATACTGCGAAACTAAACGTTGGAAAATAGAGATTACCAATGTTAGTGAAGGTACTTTGGGCGGTTACAAGGAAATTATATTTTCTGTTTCGGGCGAAAATGTCTATGGTACAATGAAATACGAATCGGGCGTACATCGGGTGCAACGCGTACCGCAAACTGAAACGCAGGGTCGTGTCCATACCTCGGCGGCTACAGTGGCTGTATTGCCCGAAGCCGAAGAATTTGATATTGAATTGAAAGAATCGGATGTGCGGGTCGATACTTTTTGTTCGTCGGGTGCCGGCGGACAGTCAGTTAATACTACCTATTCGGCCATTCGACTTGTACATATTCCTACGGGCATCACTGTGCAATGTCAGGACGAAAAATCGCAACACAAGAATAAAGCCAAGGCAATGATTGAGTTACGCTCGCGAATTTATGCCATTGAACATCAGAAATACCTCGACGAAATAGGTTCAAAACGCAAAACCATGGTTTCGACCGGCGATCGTTCAGCAAAAATCCGTACGTATAATTATCCGCAAGGCCGCATTACCGATCATCGCATTAATTATACAATTTACAATCTTTCCGCTTTTATGGGCGGTGATATTCAGGGAGTTATTGATCAGTTGATAGTGGCTGAAAATGCAGAACGGCTGAATGAAAGTGAGTTGTAATTTTGAATTAATAAGAAAATAAGAAATTGAGAAAATAAGAAAATTTTTCTTTACTCTTTGTTCTTTGCTCTTTAATCTAAAAAAAATGAAACCACATTTTGAAAAACGAATATTCTGGGATGTCAATTTCGAAAAGCTCGATTATGACAAACAGGCCGATTTTGTTATTGCCCGTGTTTTCGAACGTGGTGATATTGAGGATATTCGTCAGTGCCGTAGGTATTACGGTGATAAGAAAGTGGAAGAAGTATTGTTAAATGTTCGGTTCTTCCCCGAACATACCATGCATTTTGCGGCAGCTATCATTAATAAAAATATAATCGAGTTTAAATGTTACAAAAACAGACTGTTGAACCCGGGACTTTTTCCATATTGAAACAACTTATGGATTTACCTGTACTAAATGAATTCTGTTTAGTAGGAGACACTGCTTTAGCATTAAAATACGGACATAGAAAATCTGTGGATCTTGATCTGTTTAGTTCAGAGCCTTTTACAAATGATATTATTGTTAAATCATTGGAAGAAACATTTGGTAACAAATTCGTTTATCGTGGAAATTTCTCTAAATGGAGGATTTTTTGTTTTATTGATAATACAAAAGTTGACATCGTTTACTATCCTCATAAATTGATAGCCAATATTGAATATCGTGAAAATTTAAGATTTTACAGCGACAAAGACTTAATGGCAATGAAAATTCAGGCAATATTAGGTCGGGGAAAAAAGAAAGACTTTTGGGATATTGCCGAACTGCTTCAACATCATTCGCTTCAGGAAATGATGGATTGTCATAAAGCAAAATATCCATCGCAGATGCTCGGAATATCAATTCCATATGCATTAACCTATTTTGTTGATGCCGATGAAAGCGAAGAGCCTGAGACAATTAAAAAAATGAGTTGGAATGAAGTGAAAAGTTTCATAAGTTTAAAAGTAAGAGAATTTTTAGCATAAATTATTCAAATTATGAAGTTTTATTTTGATAGAAAAAATTTATAACGTTATCAGGCTATACGATGGTTGGGATTAAGTAAGCCGTAATTTTCCAATTAACACAAATTATCCCGACACAAACGAAACTTTAAATTAAACAATTAA
>JAKLIM010000277.1 GCA_022709605.1 Bacteroidota bacterium
TAATACTGAGAAAAAAGTGGAAATGGATATGCTCAATAAGCTCACTTTTACAGCGGATGATTTGGTGTTAAATTATCAGGCGGGATCCGTTGAGAATATTGCTAAAGCTGATATTCGCAAAGTTGTTTTTGGTACTACCACGGGCGTAAAACCTGTAAATTCGCAAAATTCAATGCAGGTTTATCCAAATCCAGCACGTGAATTTATTGCCATTAAAAATATTCCCGACACTCAACTTCAGGTGACGGTGTATTCAATCACAGGTTCGCAGGTATTAAATACTCAGTTGAGCTCAGCTAATCAGCTAATTAATGTTAGTAATTTACCAAAAGGTTTGTATTTTTTAAAAGCAAATAATCAGGTTACAAAATTTACAAAACAATGAAAAAACCCGGATTAATTTTCATCGCTTTATTGTGTGTTTTTCAATTATTTACACAACAAACCATCAATTTATTTAAATCTGATTTATCGGTTTTAAACATTGGTTCCTCTTTAGTTGATAGTCTTAAGTTCAGTAACAGCCACTTACAACTCGATATTTATAAAAATGATCTTTCGGTTGCCGGAATTAATATTTCAACCATCGATAGTTTAACGTTTTCGGGAGCCATACCCCAAAATAAACCGGCAATAAGTAATGTTACATTTTCAGCGTTATTGAATACAACTGTAAAATGCAATTTCACGGTACTTTCGACGGGTGGAACATCGGTTACCGAAAAGGGAATTTGCTGGAGTACGGCTGAAAATCCGACCATCGAAAATAATAAACTGGTTTCAACTTCTACCTCATCAACATCAAGTGTAGATATTTCGGGATTGACAGCCCAGACTCCTTATTTTGTAAGGGCTTATGCTATAAATGCAACCGGTATTTCGTACAGCGATCAGGCTGCATTCACCACTCCCAATTACAAATTACCGTCTATCGAAATTGTTAATACGACGTTCAACTACGACACCAATATAAACCGGTGCACCGTGTTTGTTCCAAGCAATGGTGGTTGTGCATTGACTGAACGCGGCATTTGCTGGTCGACAACTCAAAATCCAACAACTGGTAATTCAAAATATTCAAGTGGTACTTCAGTAGGTTCGTTTTATGCTAATATGACCAATTTAAGTCTCAATACCACTTATTACGTCAGACCATTTGCAACGAACTGCATGGGAACATTTTATGGAGCACAAATTAAAGTGCAGCCTTTGATGGGCAACATGACTTTTACGCTTGAAATAGATAAATCAGTTTATCCGACTCAATACAATCTGATTAAAACGGCAATGGACAGTGCATGTTGGTATTACAATCGTTATACAACCTTCAAGGGAAATATTCGGGTTTTATATACACCTGGTGTACCAACTGCACAAGCTTCATATCATTGGACAATTGAATTTGGATCTAATACATCTTATATGTGGGTTGGGACTGCAATGCACGAAGTTGCTCACTTTGTAGGCTCCGGTACTACAACCGGATGGCGCAATAAACTAGTTAATGGCGTTTGGACCGGAACAGTAGCCAACGATTTGCTAAAATCCTGGACAGGCGAATCGTTGAGAGGAGATAATAATTCAAATCCAATTCATTTCTGGCCTTATGGTATAAATTACAAAACAGAAATTACCAATCTCGGCAGTCAGCAAAATCAGCAGGAAGCGCTCATCAGGCATGCTAAATTAGTAAAAGCCATGGTGATTGATGATGCCAAAGTGCCCAATAGCTGGTAAAAAATCAATGAGTATTAAACCTGATGAAACCTTAAAATTATCATCAGGTTTAATTTTTTTTTTCGATATAATGTTTTTTTATCTAAAACTTCCTATAAATTTTTTGTTGAAATTTGATTCGTGTTTTTTAATTTTCAAATATAAATTCAACCGATGAAGAAACATTTTTACTTCTTGCTCTTTATTCTTTCTGGCATAAACGGTTATTCTCAGCCTCAGTTAACAATTGATGTTAGCAAAAAAGGCATTAATATAAGTCCCACACATTATGGAATTTTTTTCGAAGATATAAATCATGCCGCTGATGGTGGTTTGTATGCCGAGCTGATTCGAAACCGCTCGTTCGAAGATGCTTCAACACCAGAAAACTGGACACTTCTGACTCAGGGCAGTGCTGTCGCTTCGATATCATTAGATTCGGAAGAACTTCTAAATTTAAGTCACAAACAGGCGCTTAAATTATCTGCGGTAACTGCAACTGCAACTGCCCGTGCTGCTGTTTATAATACCGGATTTTGGGGTATAAATGCTGTAAAAGGCAGAACTTACAAACTCAGTTTTTTTGCCAAATCGAATGAAGCTTTTGCAGGTAAAGTAACTGCTTCGCTCGAAAGTGCAGGTGGAATGAAATATGCACAAGCTAGCATGGAAGGTGTTAATACCGGTTGGCAAAAATTTACCTGTACCCTTACTTCCACCGGCAATGATGCAAACGCCCGGCTTGTACTTGCTGTAAATTCGGTTGGCGTTGTTTGGTTCGATGTGGTTTCGCTTTTTCCACCCACATTTAATGACCGTGAAAACGGACTACGACCTGAGTTGGCTCAATTGCTGGCTAACCTTAAACCCAAATTTGTTCGTTTTCCGGGAGGTTGTTTTGTCGAAGGTGATGTGTTGGCAAATCGTTTTCAGTGGAAAAAAACAATAGGTAAAATTGAAGAACGTCCGGGTCATAACAATCTTTGGGGTTACCGTACTTCCGATGGCATGGGTTATCATGAGTTTTTACAATTATCAGAAGACTTAAATGCAGAGCCGCTATATGTGGTAAATGTAGGTGTGGCTCATAACGATTTTCAGCCATACTCCAACTTAGACGCTTATATTCAGGATGCTCTTGATGCTCTTGAATATGCTAACGGCGATGTTTCCACAACTTTTGGTGCAAAGCGGGCTGCCAATGGACATCCCGAACCATTTAACCTGAAATACCTTGAAGTGGGAAACGAAAACTATCACAACGACAATTATGGCAACCGCTATTTGAAATTTTACAATGCCATTAAAACCAAATATCCCTACATGCAGATAATCGGCGACGTGGCTGCGTGGGGAACTGATAACCCGACCTGGACATTTTCGCATCCGGTAGATTTACTCGATGAGCATTATTACCGAAATCCGCAATGGTTTATTAATCAGTATAATAAATACGATACTTACAATCGCAACGGTGCAAAAATTTACGTAGGCGAATATGCTGTAACTTCTGAATGTGGATTGGGAAATTTGAGTGCTGCGATAGGCGAGGCTGTCTATATGGCCGGTATGGAAAAAAACTCCGACATAGTTCCGTTGAATTCTTATGCACCAATTTTTGTAAATGTAAATGACCGCAAATGGAATCCTGATATGATTTGTTACAATGCTTCATCTGTTTATTGTACTCCTTCGTATTATGTGCAGAAGCTTTTTGCCAATAATATCGGAACAGTGGATATTCCAATTCAAGATTCATTAAATATAAAAACTCAGTCGGTAAAAGGTGCCATAGGACTGGGAACGTGGGCGACTCAGGCGGAATATTCCAATATTCAGGTGAAAAATGAGGCTGGAAATACCATTTTTTCCGATCAGTTTGCATCAGCGTCTAACTGGACTCCCGGTGCAGGTTCATGGAGTGTTTCCGGTGGTGTTTATACTCAATCCTCGTCAGCAACCGATTGCAGATCGATAGCAACAAGCTTCAATGATTCGGTTTATACTTACACACTTAAAGCCAAAAGAAAGGGTGGAAACGAAGGTTTTCTAATTATCTTCGGACATCAGGACAGCAATAACTTTTACTGGTGGAACATTGGTGGCTGGGGAAATACACAACATGCAGTTGAACATTGTATTGGAGGTACCAAAACGGTTGTATCGACAGTTGCAGGCAGTATTTCGACCAATGTGTTGTACGATGTGAAAATTGAAGTTACCAAAACAAAAGTGCTTTGTTATCTGAATAATACATTAATTCAATCGTTCAGTATCCCGGCAAGTTATCAGTTATACACTGCTGCTTCGCTCGACGAAACAAGCAAGCAACTTTTTATCAAAGTGATAAATCCATCGGCAACAGATATTACTTCTACAATAAATATTGCAGGTGTTCAACAGGGCGAAATTCAGGGCGAACAAACTGTTCTCACTTCAGGGAGTAAAAATGACGAAAATTCGCTCAATGCGCCAAATCTGGTAACGCCCGTAACTACTTCGTTCAATACAACTTCCAATAATTTCGGTAAGACATTTAAAGCAAATTCGGTTACTGTTTTAAAAATGGATTTAAGCAATTTTCTTGAAGTGCAAACATTGAACCAAAATAGTGAAACGCTGAGTTTTAAGCCAAATCCAACAGAGAAAAAGATTACAATTAATAATGGTTCAGATGCTGAGTTTCTCCTCGAGATACAAAGTCTTTCGGGTAAAACAGTAATGCTTCAAAACGTTAGGAACGAACAGGAAATTGATATTTCAAATCTTGAAAAAGGAATTTATATCCTAAAAACTCAACTTAATAACCGATCACAAACGGGGAAACTAATCGTAAAATAAATCATTGACAGGCGAATATAAATAGCTATAAATCAATTTCGGATGAATAAAATTTTAAAAATAAAAGCTCTATTGTTACTCAGTTGTACCGTTTTTCTGATGCCATTTTATATCAGTTCGCAAACAACTTCGCTCAAACTTCAGTACCGTTTTAATCAAAAAGCCGGCACCGATTCCATTGTCGACGAAACAGGAAACGGATATACCGGAAAGCTTTTCGGAGGTGCCAAAATCAAGAAATTAGGTAACTTTAGTCTGCTCGAAACAGGAGCTGCAAATGGTTATGTAGATATGGGTGCAAAAACAGGGAATATTATTGCATCGCTGTCAAATTTTACCATTTCTACATACTTATATATCGATCCATCGCTGAATTTGAATGCAAACGGAAATTTTGTATGGACATTTTCAAATGCTGAAAATATTCTTGCGTCGCCAATCGGTTGCATGTTTTACACCGCCAAAACATCGCGCTATGCCATTTCGGAGACTAACTATTCGGCCGAAAAACAGGTAAATGTCAATTCGGCAGCAACAAAAAGTGAATGGAAACATATCACTTACCGACAAAACGGTAACACCGGTGAAATTTATATCGATGGTACGCTTCGAAAAAGTGGAAATGTTTCGCTACTTCCTTCTACCTTGGGTGCAACTTCATTTAATT
>JAKLIM010000278.1 GCA_022709605.1 Bacteroidota bacterium
AAAATATTGCAGAACAGGTTCTTTAATCATTGGCGTGGTGAGAATCCCTGGAGAGACGAAAATAACAAAGAAATACCTGATTTTGTAGAGAAAATTGCCAAAAAAACAAAAGCCTACGAATTGTTGGCTGCAAAATATAACAATAATTCTGATTCAATAGATAAATACCTCAATTTACCTCACCGTACCAAAGTGTTCGACTATAAATTGGGTGTAAAGGATACTACTTTTAGTGTAATGGATTCGATCAGATATATGAATCACTTTTTACATGGAAGTTTTGTGGCTATGGTTCCTACTTCCGGCGAAGTAAAAGCATGGGTAGGCGATATTGATTTTAATTTCTGGAAATACGATAAGGTTGCGCAATCCAAGCGTCAACCGGGTTCTACATTCAAGTTATTTGTATATACAGCAGCCATGATGCAAGGAATTGCTCCGTGCGATACCCGTGTTGACAGACCTGTAAGTTGGGAAGTGACAGAAAAAGGGAAGAAAAAAATGTGGCGACCATCGAATGCAAACGGCAATTTTATGGGAACAGTAAGTTTAAAGCATGCCTTTGCAGCTTCGATAAATACAGTGGCCGTTCAATTAGCGAAGGAAGTAGGAATACCTGAAGTCATTCGATGTGCGCACTTGCTGGGTATTAAAACACCGCTCGAAGCACAACCGGCATTGAGTTTGGGAGCATCGGATGTTACTTTGCTCGAACTTGTAAATTCTTATGCAACCATTATCAACGAAGGAATGTATCATGATCCGATACTTATAACAAAAATTGAAGATTCAAAAGGTAATGTGATTTATACGCCTAATACGGTGCAAAAACGGGTTGTACCTTACGAAACTGCCTGGCTGGTTACTGAATTACTCAAAGGAGGTTTTACCGAACCCGGCGGAACTTCTCAGGCGCTTTGGGGATGGAATTTGTTTAACTACAATACCGATTTTGGTGGAAAAACCGGAACATCTTCCAATCATTCTGATGCCTGGTATGTGGGTGTTACTCCGAAACTTATAGGTGGTTCCTGGGTTGGAGGTGAGCAACGAAGCGTTCATTTTCGTACAGGGCAGTTAGGGCAGGGCAGTAGAACTGCGTTGCCGATTTTTGCTTCGTTTATGGAAAAAGTGTTGGCTGATTCAAAGTTCAAAGACTACCGGGGACGATTTTTGACAAAACCCAAACAAGAAATAAAATTGAGTTACCACTGCAAGACGTACTATAAAAAAGATACGACAGCACGCGATACTACTTTGGATGAAACCATTGAATCCTTACCAATTCCCGATCTTTCGGTGGAAGCCGGTGAGTAATCAGTTTATTTACAATGCTTAATATTTTAAAACAATGAAATTGAATTTTTCGAAACCAGATTTTAAATATCTCGGACAGGTAATTCTTACATGGACATTTCTGAATATTACGTTAAATCTTTTTGGACTCTGGTTCAATAAATTAATAAGTAAAGCTAATTTTGAATACCTTACAAATATTTTTTCAGAATTTGCTGTGCCAATATTGATACAGACATTGATTTTCAGTATTTGTATAATTTTTGGTTACTCGTTGTTGAAAAACAAGAAATACGCAAATTTTCTTTTTGTGGCTTTTCAGTTTTTGGTTTTCAATATTATCTTTTTACTCAATTTGAAATTTACAAGAATCATTCATTTCGAAACCACCTGGGATAATTGGGGATTGCTTTATTTGAGTTATAACGGACAATATTTAATTGATATAATAAATTTATTTGCACCATTGAAAGGCAAATTCGACGGTAATATTTTCAGACCCGAAAACTCAGATATCTTTTATTTGACCTGGGTAGTTTTAACTTCTGTCTACTTTTTCATTGTAACCTTGCTTACATTCCCGGTTTTGAAATTTATGAGAAAGGAATAAATTTGATATTACTTCTGTGTTGGATTAATTTTTTTTTTTAATTCAAATAACTGCAATACATTGATTTATGATATTAAGATTCTCAATGTGTTCAACAGATTAAATTGTAAATCATTGTATAATAAACTATAAGTGATAAAAAAAAGTGAGCAATTATTTGCTCACTTTTTTTAAATAAAAACATTCTGTTTTCTTAATTTCAGAATTATTTCTTTTTCAGCAATACTTCTTCAATTGCATTTTTGAATGCTTCTTTAGGCATTGCTCCCTGCGCCATTTGTGGGTTTTCACCCATCGGGCAGAAAAGTATGGAAGGAATGCTGCGGATTCCGAATGCAGCTGCTAATTCCTGTTCTTTTTCAGTATCAATTTTGTAAATGTAAATCTGTCCATCATATTCTTTCGCCAGGTCTTCAAGAATTGGAGCGATAGTTTTACATGGTCCACACCAGTCTGCATAAAAATCGATGATACATGGTTTATCGCCCAAATATTTCCATTCTGTTGGATTGGCGTCGTAATTAGCGACTTTTGTTATAAATTCTGCTTTGGTTAAATGAATTGTTCCCATTTTTTTTACTTCGTTTGTTGTTTTATTTACTTCGTTGTTATTTTCTTTCGACTTACCGGCACAAGCTGTCACGGCAATAATTATTAGCATTAATGATGCTCCGATAATTTTTCTCATTTTGATAATTTTTTTAATTTATTGAATAATTATTTATTTTGCAAACCATTGATATTTATGTCTTTAATTGTCTATAATCTTTTGTTTTGATTTTACTTGTTTTTGTCTTTCCCCGATAGCTATCGGGGTTGTTCTTTGCTCTTTGTTCTTTGCTCTCTTACAAAGCACATCCCCAAATCGACGGTTCATCGTAATTCAATTCTTCCCGGGCCTGTGGAATTTCTTTCCAGTTCAATTCTTCTAAAAGAACCGCAATTTGTTCGCGGGTTACTTCATCGGTGTGGTTCACCACAATTTTTCCTTCAATTCTGTCCATTTCGGCACCAAATACGCCACGTAATGAACCTAGTGTTTTCAATACTTTATTGTCGCAAGTCATACATTGCGATTTTGAAACAAAGAACGTACTATACATTTTTTTTATCTTTTCCGGGTTCGTATTTCTCAAATTCCATCACTTTTTTTTCAGTGTCATTAGGTACATTTGTAGCACATGAGCCGCCCGGGCAACCAATATTTAAAATAGCCTGTCCTGCAAAGAAAATTGCACCCACCAGATACATTTTTTCTTTGGTCGAGAAGTAGCCAAATATTAAAGCAATTCCCAGTACCATTTTGAAAATACGAGCGAAATCCCAGGCTGTGAAATATTTTTTAATTGCTTCCATCAGTTTTCTTTTCTTTCTTTTTAAATAAATCAAGTAGTAAATAGCCCATTAATGCGCCGTACGCAATACTTATGTACGGATTTGATGTTATCGGACAAGTGCCACTCTGACATCCTACAAAATAATAATACAAATATCCACCAATTGCACCTGTTGCGGCACCAATTATTTTGAGATAATGTTTTATAATAAATTCTTTTACCATGATTTTAATTTTGTTATGTTCATATCAACATATATTCATATAATGCTATAAAAAAATTTATGTACAATTACAAGTCTTAATACAATCAATAATCTGTACTATTTGTTTGTTTTTCAGCGAATAATAACAATTTTTACCATCTCGTCTGCAATTCAGAATTCCTTTGGCACGCATGTCGGTCAGGTGATGCGATAAAAGTGATTGTTCGCATTGCAATTGATCCACTAATTGTGATACATTCAATTCTTCGGTTTTCGAAAGCAACGAAATAACACACAGTCGGGTGCCATTTGATATTGCTTTGAGTGTGTAAGCAGCTTCTTCCATTTTCTCTATTTCATTAATTTGATTCATCTGAGAAATTTTCTGCAAATATATGAACATATATTCATATAAACAAAATATTTTCAGTTTTTTTAAGAATTAATCCTCCAATTACAAAATCAATTTATTTTTTCATGCAGTTTAAATGTATTTATATCTGAAGTTTTTAAAGAAAAAAGTATCTTTGTAAGCTAAAAGTAAAACGATGAATCAACCCGTTACCAAAATTTGTAAAGATTACATTTCTGAACTAAACGAAGCAATTGGAGAAATAGCTCCAGAAAATATATTTATATTGGTTGACGATGTAACGTATGAGCTTTGTTTGCCTGAAACGCTTAAATCGGCTAAATTAGAAGGTTCGCATGTGATTACAATTCCATCGGGCGATATAAACAAGAATATCGAATCGGCTGTAATTATCTGGAAATACCTGAGCGAAAATAATGCCAACAGGAAATCATTGATGATCAATTTAGGTGGAGGAATGATAACTGATATCGGCGGTTTTGCAGCATCCACTTTCAAACGTGGCATACGGTATATCAATGTTTCAACCACCTTATTGGGTGCTGTTGACGCTGCTACCGGCGGAAAAACGGGTATCAATTTTTTAGGATTGAAAAATGAAATCGGTGTATTTGCTCCGGCAAGTGCAGTATTGATTAATATTGAATTTTTCAAAACACTGGATCAACAGAATTTGCGATCAGGATTTGCCGAAATGGTAAAACATGCACTCATACATTCGCGCGAGGAATGGAATCGGATTTTAAAGTTTGATTTAGAGTCAATTAGCTTTGATGAATTAAGTGTGCTTGTAGCAAGCAGTGTAAATATTAAAGAAAAAGTTGTTGAACAGGATCCTTTAGAAAAAAATATCCGAAAAGCACTAAATCTGGGACATACTTTTGGTCATGCATTCGAGAGTTATTCTTATAAAATTAATAAACCTGAATTGCATGGTTATGCCGTAATGTGGGGAATGTTGTGCGAATTATATTTGTCGCATGTTAAATTAAACTTCCCCAAAGATGACTTATTGAAACTAAAGTGCTTGATAAAAGAATATTACGGAACATTTAATTTCGATTGTTCTGATTACGAATTGCTTTTCGAATTGATGACACACGACAAGAAAAACGAATCAAAAGAAATAAATTTTACATTATTATCCGATATTGGAGAAATACAAATTAATCAAAGCGCCACAAAAGAAGAAATATTTGAATGTTTCGATTTTTTTGCAGGATGCTGATAAATAAACAAATACATTAATACAATTTACCATAGATATGAAAAAAACGTTGATAATAGGAGCCAGCAACAATCCCGATCGTTATGCTTACAAAGCAGCCGAACGATTGTTGGCACACGGACATGAAATAGAATCATTGGGAATACGACCGGATGTTATT
>JAKLIM010000279.1 GCA_022709605.1 Bacteroidota bacterium
ATATACATCTGATGAATTAATTTCTGATTTTCCGGGTAGAATTTTTGAAATAAAAACTGTATCGGGAAGTACAAAACAAGATTTTAAACGTTTAAATCTACAAATAAGCAAAGCAAATATTGCAGTCCGCAATTATCCGATAACTGTTGATGAATTTCGAAAGAAGAGCGGAATACGCGATGGAGGCGACATTTATATTTTTGCATGTAAAATTTGCGACGATTTCAACGCAATTATTGTTTGTAGTAAAAAATAATAATTTATTTACTTTTTTAGTCAATTAATACACATTTAATTCAAGAAAAATTTCGATATTTGCATATAATTGCTGAATCACAACAAAAAAAAGATTTTTCAAACTTAAGATTATACACATTTACAAAAACAAATTATTAACAAATTAAAAAAAAGTATTATGAAAAAAATTTTACTACTTTGCCTTTTGGCAGTTTTATTTATTGGTGTTAATGCACAGAAAAAAGTGGGATATTTTGGCATGACGAAAACAATGCCTAATGCCGATCCTTTACTGGTTTTACTACAAAACGATGTAAATTTTATTGTAACAACTAATTACACTGCAGTTAAAACTGACAATCCTACTCATGATTTAAGTGTATACGATGTTATTATCGTTCAGGAGTCGACAGCTGGTGATGCTACTATTTTAATGCCAAATAATGCATTAGGATTGGCTAAAATTACAAAACCGGTTTTGTATAATAAAACCTATGCATTTAAAGCAGGTAGAGCTTTAGCAGCAGGTTCAGGTACATCAACAGGCGCTGAAACCAAAGGAATTTTAACAATTACTGTTGAAGAAAGTGCAAAAACGCACGATTTATTTAAAGCATGTACTTACGAATCAGGAACTAGCGATATTAAATTGTTTGAAAGTGGAGCAAATGATCTTGGAACTGATGCTGACACAAAAGCGTTAAACTATACAACAGGAACAGTATTATCTCCAGCCAATGCTTCATTGGCAAAAGTAACTGGAATTACTACCTCTGTGATTTGTTTTAACGATATTCCTTCAGGAACAAATATTGATGGACAGGTAACTGCTGCACGAATGATAACAGTAGGTATGAATTTTGGGGCAATGACAAAGACCACTACAAATTTAACTCCTAATGGGTTGACAATATTACGAAATGCGGTATACAGTCTTGCAGGTCTCACTGTTCCGAATACAGTAGCAACCTTACCTACTGCAATTAGCAATTTGGAAAACACTTCAAGAGTAATTTCAGAAGAATATTTTACAATGAATGGCGTTCAAATTAAATATCCAACAAGAGGCGTTTTTGTGAAGAGAACTAATTTTGAAAATGGTACTTCTAAAGTTGACAAAGTGGTTTATATTGACCCACTTATGAAATAATAAATTATTTAAAACAAAAAAGAGGATATTGAAAAATATCCTCTTTTTTGTTTCTATTATGTCACTAATGATCTTAATCTGAAAGAATCTATTAAAATTGTAACTCAAACTTATTTTACACAATCAAATTGTATTAGTTATCGAAAAGATGAATCGAAATAAATAATAGAAAAGAGTTTCCTTCTTATATTTTTTTAAATGATTATCCGCATGACAAACTACTTTATTTATCCGCTGGATTAAAGTGAGCAGAAGTGGGTCTTGCAATTTTTATCACGGATTTTTAAAACCGCGAGACCCAACTCTATTACCATTAATATGTACTTTATGCCGATAAACTCATTTTCTGATTATTCAACCATATTATGAAACACATTCTGAACATCTTCATCATCTTCTATTTTCTCAATCAGCTTTATTACCTGCGCCTTCTGTTCTTCGTTTAATTCTTTCATATCGTTCGGGATACGTTCAAATTCAGCGCTGAAAATTTCAAATCCATTCTCTTCCAAATATTTTTGAATGGGTGAATAAGACTGGAATTCGCCATATAAAATGATAGAATCTTCGTCCTCAACCAACTCATCAACCCCAAAATCAATTAATTCTAATTCAAGATCTTCTATTGATACTCCTTCTTTAGGTGCAATTTTAAATACGCATTTGTGATCGAACAAAAACTGTAAACATCCACTTGTTCCGAGCGATCCACCGTGACGGGTGAGGTAACTTCTGATATTGGCAACCGTTCGGGTTGGATTATCGGTAGCTGTTTCAATTACAATTGCAATTCCGTTTGGTCCGTAACCTTCATAAACCATTTCTTTGTAATCGGCTTCATCTTTCGATATGGCTTTTTTAATGGCGCGTTCCACATTTTCCTTGGGCATGTTTTCCTTTTTCGAAGTCTGAATTAACACCCTTAAACGAGGATTTGTATCAGCTTCAGGTCCACTTTCGCGTACTGCTATTGTAATTTGTTTTCCTAACTTTGTAAAAACTCGAGCCATATTGCCCCAACGTTTCATTTTTGTCGCTTTTCTATATTCAAACGCTCTTCCCATGCTAAATTATATTTTCAGTTTTTATTTTATTATTTAAAAATCAGTTTTTTACGTCTTACGATTGTTGTTTTCGAATCGCAGCGCAAAAGTATTAAAAGTGAGTCATATTACAATCATTTTTCCGAACTTTTAGATAAAAACATTTCATATTCTTTAAATTCGGGAATTAAAGAAAACAGATTTATTTTTCAGGAAAGTTTACCAGATAAACATTTTCGGAGGCGCGGGTCAATGCAGTGTAAAGCCAACGATAAAAATCACTGTTCAACCGTTCGTCGCTTACCTGACCGGGGTCAATAAACACTTTTTTCCATTGTCCTCCTTGCGCTTTATGGCAGGTTACAGCATAAGCAAATTTCACCTGCAGCGCATTAAAGTATTGATTTTCATATATTTTCTTAATCAAAAAACGGCGGTTTGTAATTTCGGGATAGTCCTCTGCAATGGTTTCGAATAGTTTTTGTTGCAATTCATTCACTTGTGTTGGTGAGTCCGAATTCATTGTATCTAACCAAATCATCGCATCAATTTCCCAGCCAAAATCAAGCGATCTCAAGGTAAGATCGGCAAACCGAAAACCATAAATTTCGTGGTATTTTCGTATTCGAACAATTTCAAGAATATCGCCGTTGGCAATAAAATCAATTTCTTTATAAGGTTTATTCCAATAATAATTATTTTTGGTAACCATCAGTAAATCACCATTCGATATTTCGTCTTCTTTCATCAATACGCGCGAACGAATACCATTATTATACAAATTTGCCCGTTTATTGGTTCGCGTTACAACTATTGTTTCCTCCACTCCCACTCCATTGTAAGCTCGTTGAATCTCATCAATCAGATCCATTCCGTTCAGTTTACAAATATCACTGAAACCATCGAGTATGAATTTTGGAAATTCATTCACTTTTTCGTCGGCCAGTAAATGCCGTATATTGGTTGCATTGTGTAAAATCCCGCTTTCGAGTGCCTGACGAACAACCTGAGTAAGCGAAAAATCAGTTACATGCAGCCCATATCCTTCAAGTTTGTCTTTTTCGAGTGCCGGACTTTGTGGTTGCATAACCGGTGGCAACTGCGCAATATCACCAAGCAAAAGCAAAAAACAACCATCGCCCGAATAAACATATTTTATAAGATCGTCGAGCAAGCATCCCGAACCAAAAGCAGTGTCGCCACCAACATTGGATATCATCGAAGCTTCGTCGACAATAAAAAGCGTATACGTATGCAGATTATCAGCCAGTTGAAAACTGTATTCTCCCAGCGCTTTTTGCCTGTATATTTTTTTATGTATTGTAAAGGCCGGAAATCCCGAATATGCCGATAGCACTTTTGCAGCTCTACCGGTTGGAGCAAGCAGTACGGTTTTTTGTTCGAGACCGTTCAAAGCCCTTACCAAAGCACTTACAACCGTAGTTTTACCTGTTCCGGCATATCCTTTCAATAAAAAAACCTTTTCGGCAAGCGATTCCGAAACGAAGGTTCCTAATTTTTTTAACAGTTCGTCCTGCTGCGAAGTAGGTTCGAAAGGTAATTCAGCTATTATTTTGGAAGAAATGAAGTTTTCTAACATGAATGCAAACTTACATAAAATTAGATGAATTTAAATCAGGTTATACATTTATATTCATTGCTGACAAAAAAAAGATAAATTGTTTTTTTATCAAAAAAATGAGAAATGAGAAAAAGGAATCGCATTTTTTACAAGAATTAAGGAAACTTTTTAGAATTTTATTTTCAATTTTTTTATAGAAAATTGCTGAAAAATAACTCAGAAACTTTTAAAGAATGGTTTCAGCTAAATCACCATTATATTAAATATTTAAAGGATAAAACTAAAGCTGAAACCCTGCTTTCAAACAAAAAAAATAGTTTTATATTTCAAAACAATTGAGTACTTTTGCAGGATAAACTAAAAATTAAAATTCGATATGAAACCAACTTTATTTGTATTAGCCGCAGGCATGGGAAGTCGTTATGGAGGTCTTAAACAACTTGACGGTCTTGGTCCCAACGGTGAAACAATCATGGATTATTCAATTTACGATGCCATCAAAGCCGGATTTGGAAAAATAGTATTTGTAATTCGCGAAAGTTTTGAAAAGGATTTTAAAGCAGTTGTGGTTGATAAGTTTAAAAATCTTATTGAAGTTGAAACTGTTTTTCAGGATATAAAAAATGTGCCCGAAGGATGCACCTACAATCCCGAACGTGAGAAACCATGGGGAACAAATCATGCTGTATTGATGGGCAAAGATGTGATTAAAGAACCTTTTGCAGTTATAAATGCCGATGACTTTTATGGTCAGGAATCATTTGCGGTTTTAGCTGATTTTCTTCGCAGTGTTGAAGGTAAAAATAATGAATACAGTATGGTAGGTTATCACGTTGGCAATACCTTATCAGAAAGTGGTTCGGTAAGTCGTGGAGT
Source organism: Bacteroidota bacterium (assembly GCA_022709605.1). Classification (GTDB taxonomy): domain Bacteria; phylum Bacteroidota; class Bacteroidia; order Bacteroidales; family Paludibacteraceae; genus Paludibacter. The sequence continues at coordinate 4,889 of JAKLIM010000279.1, forward strand.
ATGTGTGGTAGACGAAAACGGGTATTTAAAAACAGTTGTAGAACGTACACATATTGAAGAAAAAGGTGGTAAAATTATTTATATTGATGAAAATAGCGAGGAAGTTGTAATTGAACCAAACACGCCGGTATCGATGAATATGTGGGGATTTACACCTGATTATTTTGATTATTCAATTGAATATTTCAAAGAATTTCTGGCTGAAAACGGACAAAAACTTAAATCTGAATTTTATATTCCACTGGCGGTTAACAATTTAATTGTATCTGAAAAAGCCAAGTGTAAAGTTTTGGATACAACTT
>JAKLIM010000028.1 GCA_022709605.1 Bacteroidota bacterium
CTGCAACATGCTGTCGCGGTATCGGATTGTAACTGTATTATCTTCAAGCGTTTGATGATCTACAGTGACACAGAAAGGAGTTCCGATGGCATCTTGGCGGCGGTATCGTTTTCCGATTGAATCTTTTTCGTCGTATGCACATTTGAATTCAAATTTCAGGTCGTTCATAATTTCACGCGCTTTTTCCGGAAGTCCATCTTTTTTCACCAGTGGTAAAATAGCCGCTTTAACAGGAGCTAAAACCGGTGGAATTGTCAGAACAATTCTCGATTCGCCATTTTCGAGCGTTTCTTCGTTGTACGATGCCGCCATAATGGAAAGGAACGTGCGATCCACACCAATCGATGTTTCGATAACATAGGGTGTGTATGACTGATTTAATTCAGGGTCGAAGTATTTAATATTTTTACCTGAGAATTTCTCGTGGCTGCTCAAATCGAAGTCGGTACGCGAGTGAATTCCTTCCACTTCCTTGAAACCGAATGGCATTTCGAACTCAATATCGGTGGCTGCATTGGCATAATGAGCCAATTTATCATGATCGTGGAAACGATATTTATGATCGCCCAGTCCGAGCGCTTTGTGCCATTTCAGACGGAATTGTTTCCAATGTTCGAACCATTTCATTTCATCGCCCGGACGAACGAAGAACTGCATTTCCATTTGTTCGAATTCGCGCATACGGAAGATAAACTGGCGCGCAACAATTTCGTTACGGAACGCTTTACCAATCTGTGCAATACCGAACGGAATTTTCATGCGACCGGTTTTCTGCACGTTCAGGAAGTTTACAAAAATTCCCTGTGCTGTTTCGGGGCGAAGGTAAATTTTCAATGCGCCATCGGCTGTTGAGCCCATTTCGGTTGAAAACATCAGGTTAAACTGACGAACATCGGTCCAGTTACGGGTTCCGCTGATTGGGCAAACCACTTCGTAATCTTCGATGATGGCTTTCAGTTCGGCTAAATCGTTATCGTTTAATGCTTTTACAAATCGACCGTGAATTTCATCGCGCTTGGCCTGATTTTCCATAACACGTTCGTTGGTAGAACGGAACACAGCTTCGTCGAAACTTTCGCCAAAACGTTTGGCCGCTTTCTCCACTTCCTTGTTCATTTTATCGTCGTACTTTGCCAACAATTCTTCAATCAGCACATCAGCACGGTAGCGTTTTTTGCTGTCTTTGTTGTCAATCAACGGATCGTTGAAAGCATCCACGTGGCCCGAAGCTTTCCAGGTGGTTGGGTGCATAAAAATAGCGGCATCAAGTCCTACAACGTTTTCGTTGAGTAACACCATGCTGTCCCACCAGTATTTTTTGATGTTGTTTTTCAGTTCAACACCATTCTGACCGTAGTCGTAAACGGCACCCAGTCCGTCGTAAATTTCGCTCGAAGGAAATACAAATCCATATTCCTTGCAGTGCGCAATCAATTTTTTAAAAACATCTTCTTGTGAAGCCATACTATATTTACAATTTATATATTTACGAATTAATAATTACGATTGAAGAAAAACGAATGAGGGTATTATTTTTATTGTTTTGCCGTCTTTATTAAATACATCGGTCTGATTTAAAGTTACAATTATTCCTTCTGTTAAATCCAAATAATTCATTGCAGTCAATAATCCATTGTATTCTCTTTCAAAATTTTCGTCATTTATTTGATAACAAACCTGTATTGCATTTAAAATCCGACCATCTTCCTTCACAATAAAATCACATTCGCCTTTGTCTTTGAAATAAAATATTTCATTGTATTTTGCTCTCAAGTGTAGAAAAACAAGATTTTCCAATTTCCGTCCCTTATTATCACTAAAAGAAAAAGCAACTGCATTTACCAACCCCAAATCAATAGCATACACTTTTTTTGGATTTCTTAGTTGTGTCTTGGCTGAATAACTGAATTGAGAAATAAAGTCAACCACATAAGCATTTTTCAAATAAGAAAAATACTCCAAAACAGAAGATGCTGATTTTAAACCAATTACTGTTGTAAGCATGTTTGCTGAAACAGGACAAGCCGTATTTGTTAATAAATACGCTGTCAGTTTTTTAAGTGATTCAATATCTTTTAATGCATATCTAATTGCTATATCCCTTATTAATATATCATTAATCAGATTTTGAAGAATTGCTTTTTCACCTGACTTTGCGTAATCTGGTAATCCCCCAATCTGCATATAGTTCTCAATAGAATCCAAATTGTAATTTAATTCCTTCAATTTGCAAAATTCAGTATAGGAAAATGGAAAAAGTACAATTGACAAATGACGACCGGTTAAATTAGTTCCAAGTTCTTTACTGAGCAATGAAGCATTTGAACCGGTAATGAAAACTTTAAATCCTTCACGAAGTAACTGGTGCACAAACATTTCCCAGTTATTTACTAATTGTATCTCATCAAAAAAAAGCACTTTTATGCTCCTTTTTGCAATTTCGTTATACAATCGCGAGAAATCATCAGTTTCAAATCCTGCCAGTCGAATATCTTCCCAATTGAAATAGATTGCTTCCTGCCATTTTTTCTTCATTAACTGTAATAATACAGTGCTTTTTCCGCAACGACGAATGCCGGTTATTATGGTTGCAAAATTATCAATTTGTGGTATCAAAGATAAAATAGTTCTTTCAACACCCGATGGTTTCTGAACGAAATCATTGGTCTGCAAATCAATTATTTCAGCTATTTGCTCCTGTCTATACATTGAAGATATTTTTTTTGCAAATATACAATATCTTTCGTTAGTAACGAAAGATATCTTTCGTTACTAACGAAAGATATTGTCATAGTTCTGTTTTTCAATTAACTATATCAGAATTGTGATATAAAATTAAAACTAAAATTTAAATTTATATACAAAAAAGAAATGCAAAGTTACTATTTTTTTTGTATTTTTGTGGTTCGATTTTGAAAAATGTTAGCATAAAGAGCTTTAAAATAATACTTTCCCAATGAGTACCGACGAAATAATTGACGCTGAAAACGAACCGGAAGAAATTACGGGCACTGAAGATGCTGTAGAAGAAACAGCTTCGGCTGCCCATTCGAGTTATAAAGTACCGAAAATCAGCGATGATGCGGTGAAGCACCATCTGTCGGGTATGTACCAAAGCTGGTTTCTCGATTATGCTTCGTATGTTATTCTGGAGCGTGCTGTGCCCGATATTTACGATGGTCTGAAACCTGTTCAGCGCCGTATTCTTCACTCAATGAAGCGATTGGATGATGGACGGTACAATAAAGTTGCCAATATTGTAGGTCATACCATGCAGTTTCACCCACATGGCGATGCTTCCATTGGCGATGCGCTTGTACAGCTCGGGCAAAAAGATTTACTGATTGACTGCCAGGGAAACTGGGGAAATATACTCACCGGCGATGGCGCTGCGGCTCCGCGTTATATCGAAGCCCGTTTGTCGAAATTTGCGCTCGAAACTGTTTTCAATCCGAAAACCACCGAATGGCGTTCGTCGTATGACGGTCGTAACAAAGAACCGGTGGCATTACCCGTTAAATTTCCGTTGCTTTTGGCACAAGGCGTTGAAGGGATCGCAGTTGGGTTGAATTCTAAAATTCTACCACATAATTTCAATGAATTACTCGATGCTTGTGTGGCTTATTTGCGTGGCGAGGATTTTGTACTTTACCCCGATTTTCAGACCGGAGGATCCATTGATGTAAGCCGGTATAACGATGGTGAACGTGGTGGAGCCGTGAAAATCCGCGCTAAAATTGGCAAAGTTGATAACAAAACACTTTCAATCACCGAAATACCTTATGGATCGAACACCTCCAAACTGATTGAATCGATCATTAAAGCCAGCGATAAAGGCAAAATAAAAATCCGCAAAGTTGATGATAACACATCGGCCAATGTTGAAATTTTAGTGCATCTTTTACCCGGTTCTTCGTCGGATAAAACGATTGATGCACTGTATGCTTTTACAGATTGCGAACTCAGCATTTCGCCAAACTGCTGCGTGATTCATAACAACCGACCTCGCTTTTGCGGCGTGAGCGAAATGTTGCGCATTAGTTGCGACCACACCATGGATTTGCTGAAAGCGGAACTCGAAATTCAAAAAGGCGAATTACTAGAGCAGTTATTCTTTACTTCGCTCGAAAAAATATTTATCGAAAACCGGATTTATAAAGACAAAGGTTTCGAAGACAGTACGTCGCAAGACGAAGTTATTGCCCACATTGATCAGCGGTTAGAGCCATTCAAAAAAGATTTTATTCGCGAAATTACCCGTGAAGATTTCATAAAATTGCTCGAAATCAAAATGATGCGTATCACCAAATTTGATACTGATAAAGCAAACGATACGCTTATTGCTATTCAGAAAAAAATTGATGAAATTAACCATCATTTAGCTCATTTGGTGGATTATACCATTGCGTGGTACGAGGGTTTGAAAGCAAAATACGGCAAAGATCATCCACGATTAACCGAAATTCGCAACTTCGAAACCATTGTGGCTTCGAAAGTGGTGGAAGCCAACGAGAAATTGTATGTAAACCGCGAAGAAGGATTTATTGGTACTTCGCTCCGAAAAGACGAATTTGTCTCCAATTGCTCCGACATCGACGATATTATTGTTTTTTTCAAAGATGGAAAATACAAGATTGTAAAAGTCGCCGATAAAATATTTGTGGGTAAAAACATTTTACATCTCGAAGTATTTAAGAAAAACGACAAAAGAACGGTTTACAACGCCGTTTATCGCTATGGGAAATCGGGACCGCATTACATCAAACGTTTTGCAGTAAATGGGATTACGCGCGATAAAGATTATGACATTACACAAGGCACTGCGGGATCGAAAGTGATTTATTTCACTTCGAACCCAAATGCCGAAGCAGAAGTAATTCGTGTTACCCTGAAACCAAAACCGCGGTTATTTAAACTGAATTTCGAAAAAGATTTCAGCGAAATTGCCATCAAAGGTCGCCAGTCGATGGGGAATTTACTCACCAAAAACGAAGTGCAGAAAATTGCGCTTAAACAAAAAGGCGGTTCAACTTTGGGCGGTCGGCAGGTTTGGTTCGATCGGGACGTGTTGCGACTGAATTACGACAACCGTGGCGAATACCTGGGCGAATTCCTGAGTGAAGATTGTATTTTGGTTGTATCAGGCAAAGGTGCTTTCTATACATGCAATTTTGATCTGAATAACCATTACGACAAAGATATATTGGTGATCGAAAAATTTGATTCGAACAAAGTATGGTCCGTAGCACTTTACGATGCCGATCAAAAATTCTATTACCTTAAACGTTTCCAGTTGGAACCAACAGCTAAGCCTCAAAATTTACTGGGCGACAATCCCGAATCACGGCTTATGCTTATGACTGACGTAGAATATCCTCGTTTTGAAGTAATTATGGGTGGAAACGATGCATTCCGTGAAACGTTGGTGGTAGATGCCGAAGAATTTATTGGCGTAAAAAGTTATAAAGCCAAAGGAAAACGACTCACTACTTTCGAGGTGGAAACCATTAACGAACTCGAACCGGTACGGTTTAATACGCCTCCTGGCAGTGAAAATAACGGTGAAGAAAACGGTGAAACAGACAATGATATTGCGGAAACTTCGGAAAGCATTGAGAATAATGAAGAAGATGAATCGGAAATCGTTGAAAATAAGACGAACGATGAGTCAGGTTTTGTGAATATTGAAACAAATGATTCGGAAGATAAAGTTGATACGGACATTGTTAAAACAAAGAAAACGAAAAAAAGTAACATCGTTAAGCCTGAAATAGTGTCACAAGAAGTTGAGGAAGTGAAAGTGGAAAAAGAAAAAGTGGTGAAGAGTGAAAATCCATCCCGGGAACATACTGACGCTAAACCTCAAAAACCTGCTTTACCCAAAGAAGAAAAAGTTATAAAACACGTAAAGAACGATTCGGTTTTGCCCGACGATATTATTGATAATGATTCGCTTATTGGTGATGGTACTGGTCAATTATCCTTGTTTTAAAAAAGCAAAAAACCCGATAAAAACAATTGTCTTTATCGGGTTTTTTATTGCAATTTTTATTATCAATTCTTTACATTTCCCACTGTTCGCACGAATCAATCAAATCATCAAATGTTTTGATTTTTGATTTGGCCTGAATCTCAGCGATCTGATTGGTCATGGCTTCGTCGTAACTTTCTGTTTCTACGTCGCGAATTACCCCTACAGCAATCGGAAATTCCGGTCCTTCCATCATGGCCAATTTGAGTTGCAACGTGCTGTCTTCGCAATGTGCATCGTGAATCAAAACATCATTTTCAGTCACGCCATTTTCGCCCAATGTCACAATTTTCAATTGCATGCCATCAAGTGCGAGACCTTTATCATTGTTTTTTCCAAAAATCATGGGTTTGCCATGTTCAAGAATGACAAGACGATCGTAACGTGTTTCTTTCTCCGAAAGCCAGTTGTGTGCGCCATCGTTAAAAATTACACAATTTACCAGAGTTTCTACTACTGAAGTTCCTTTGTGTTTAGCAGCTGCCAGTATGGTCATTTGAGCCGATTTCAGATCTACGTCCAACGTGCGTCCAAAGAATGTACCACGCGCTCCGAAAGTGAGTTCTGCAGGGCGGAACGGACGTTCGATAGTGCCGAAAGGTGACGATTTGGTCACATAACCTTTTTTGGTTGTAGGTGAATATTGTCCTTTTGTTAAACCATAAATCTGGTTGTTGAAAAGAATAACATTGATATCCACATTGCGGCGAACGCTGTGAATAAAATGATTTCCACCAATGGCCAGACAGTCGCCATCGCCGGTAATTTGCCATACGGTCAGTTTCGGATTAGCCACTTTAACGCCGGTGGCAACAGCAGCACCACGCCCGTGAATAGAGTGAAATCCGTATCCCGAAATGTAATAAGGTAAACGTGATGAGCAACCGATTCCTGAAATAACAGCTGTTTCGTGTGGAGGAACGCCCAGTTCGGCCATTACTTTTTGCAAGGTATTAAGCACTGCATAATCGCCGCAACCGGGACACCAGCGCACGTATTGATCGCTCTTAAAATCCTTTGCTGTATATTGTTGTATTGTTGAAGTATCCATTTTAATTTAATTTTTCCTCATTAAACTTAACTATTTTAATAATCCTTCGAAATGTTCTTCGAGCTCAGTCACTGTAAATGGCTGTCCCTGCACTTTATTAAATTGCAAGTACTCGCCCGGAACTTTCGAACGGAGATAAGTGGCAAATTGTCCGCTGTTCAGTTCACAAACCACCACTTTTTTAAAGCGTTTGATCACTTCTTCTGTGTTTTTCGGAAGCGGATTGATGTAATTAAAATGAGCCAGTGCTATTTTGTTCCCTTTTTTGTTCATTGCATTTACAGCCGTCATCAAATGTCCATGTGTTGAACCCCAACCCACAACAAGTAGCTCGGCTTTTTCATTTCCTTCAACTTTCAATTCGGGAATAAAATTATTGATATATTCAATTTTTTCATTGCGTGTGTCAACCATTTTCTGATGATTTACAGGGTCGGTTGACAATGCTCCAGTGGAATAATCTTTTTCGAGACCACCATTTCTTTGTTCAAAACCCTTTATTCCGGGGATAGTCCAGTAACGCACTTTCGAAACTTCATCACGCGCGGTAACTCTTAAACCTTCCATGCCCGGTTTGGCAAAATTTGGTTTTATTTCGGGCAACTCGTTTAGTTTAGGCAGTTTCCACAATGAAGTTCCATTTCCTAAATATGAATCGGTCAGCAAAATGACAGGAGTCATGTGTTCCAATGCAATTTTCGATGCCATAAACGCATAATGAAAACAGTCGGCAGGTGTATTTGCAGCAATAACTACAGCCGGACTTTCACCGTTACGACCGTACAATGCCTGAAGTAAATCGGTTTGTTCGGTTTTAGTTGGTAAGCCTGTTGACGGTCCGCCACGCATAACATCAATAATTACAAGTGGTAATTCAGCCATAACAGCAAGTCCAATGGCTTCCGATTTCAGTGCCAAACCCGGTCCCGAAGTGGAAGTTGCAGCTAACTGACCTGCAAAAGAAGCTCCAAGTGCAATGGTTATGCCTGCAATTTCGTCTTCAGCCTGAACAACTTTTACGCCTAAATCTTTGCGCAAAGCCAGTTCCTGCATAATATCTGTAGCAGGTGTAATGGGGTAACTTCCAAGGAAAAGTTCCAATCCTGCTTTTTTTGAAGCTGCAATTAAACCCCAGGCAGCAGCTTTATTACCACTGATGCTGGTATATTTTCCTTTTGGTAATTCATGTGATTTTTCAATTGTATAGGTCGAAACGCTCAAATGAAGATTGTTTCCATAATTGAAACCATCGGTCAAGACTTTCACATTGGCTTGTAATACACTCGGTTTTTTGCCGAATTTATTGGTCAAAAAATGAATGGCCTGATCGATAGGGCGATTGAATAACCAACAGATTAAACCTAAAGCAAACATATTTTTGCTTCGCAATACTGTTTTATTATCCATATCGAAACCTTCGAGACTGCTTTGTGTAAGCGTAGATAATGCCGCCGGAATCAATTGAATGGTATCAGAAATATTCAATTCTTCGAATGGATTTTCGGTCTTAAAACCTGCTTTTTCGAAATCAGATTTCTTAAACGAATCTTCATCGAAAATAAGTACTCCACCTTTTTTAATTCCATCAGCATTTACTTTTAATGCGGCAGGATTCATGGCTACCAACACATCAGCTTCATCGCCCGGCGTATAAATTTTCGAAGCACCTAAATGTACCTGAAATCCCGAAACACCTCCCAAAGTTCCCTGTGGAGCACGTATTTCGGATGGAAAGTCAGGGAAAGTTGAAATTTCATTTCCCAGAATTGCCGAAAGATTTGAAAAAAGTGTTCCGGTGAGTTGCATTCCATCACCCGAGTCACCGGTAAACCTCACCACTACATTTTCCAATTCAGTAGTTTTTATATTACTCATTATTATTAGATTGAGAAAGTTATTTTATTTAAATATCAACCAGTTTTTTTTAAATCAAGTCGGTCTATATAACAATTAAAACTCAGCATTGTTCGGAGTACGTGGAAAAGGAATTATATCGCGGATATTGGTCATGCCGGTTACAAATAATAGCAAGCGTTCGAACCCAAGTCCAAATCCTGAGTGAGGCGCTGTTCCAAACCGTCTTGTATCTAAATACCACCAAATATCTTTGGTCGGAACGCCCATTTCGTCAGCACGATTTTTAAGTTTTTCGTAGTTTTCTTCACGTTGTGAACCCCCGATAATTTCACCGATTTTCGGAAATAAAACATCCATTGCGCGAACCGTTTTTCCATCATCATTTTGCTTCATGTAAAACGATTTGATTTCTTTCGGATAATCCGTCAAAATAACCGGTTTTTTAAAATGTTGTTCCACCAGATAACGTTCGTGTTCCGATTGCAGGTCAGTTCCCCAGCCCACCGGGAATTCGAATTTATATCCATTGCCAACAGCTTCTTCCAGAATTTTAACACCTTCGGTATAAGTCAATCGTTTAAAATCATTATTCACTACAAAGTTCAAACGTTCATAAAGTTCTTTATCGTACATATTGCAAAGAAAATCCAAATCGTCCTTACAGTTTTCGAGTGCCCAGCGCACGCAATATTGTATAAAATCCTGCGCCAATTGCATATTGTCTTCAATTTCGTTGAAGGCAACCTCCGGCTCAATCATCCAGAATTCCGAGAGGTGACGCGGCGTATTCGAATTTTCGGCCCGGAAAGTAGGTCCGAATGTGTAAATTGCTCCCATCGACATGGCGGCAAGTTCACCTTCCAACTGTCCCGAAACGGTAAGACTTGCTTGTTTTCCGAAAAAATCGTTTGAGTAATCGATTGAACCTGTTTCGTCTTTTTTAAGGTCGTAAAGATTCAACGTAGTCACCTGAAACATTTGTCCGGCACCCTCGCAATCGGAAGCGGTAATAATTGGGGTATGAAAATAGAAAAATCCACGTTCGTGAAAAAAGTTATGTACCGCCATGGCCATGTGGTGACGAATGCGAAAAACAGCCCCGAAAGTATTGGTGCGCGGACGCAAATGAGCTATCTCGCGCAAAAATTCCATGGTATGACCTTTCTTTTGCAAAGGATAAGTTTCAGGATCGGCAGTGCCATAAATTTCAATTTCATCGGCCTGAATTTCAACAGTCTGACCTTTACCAAGCGATTCAACGAGCACGCCGGTTACACTTATACAAGCTCCCGTAGTAATTGGTTTCAGGTATTCGTCGCCAAATTTTTCATTTTCAGCCACTACCTGAATATTATTGATTGTAGAACCATCGTTTAAAGCAATAAAGCTTACATTTTTATTACCGCGGCGGGTGCGAACCCAACCTTTAATATTTACCTGTGTGCCGTAATCTGTACGTTTCAACGCATCAACAATAACTGTTCTGATCATATTTTTTTTATTTAGTAATGAAATCTGTTTTAATTTTTTAAATTAAGGTTGCAAAATTACTAAAAATCATCGGATTTTTTGCTTTATAATTATTAAAAAGCACCTGAACTTATTGTTTTCAGGTGCTTAAATAAAATTATTCTTGTTTAATGTAGTTTTGAGTAATTACTTCAATCGTTTTAGGGATTAAAAATGTTATACAACAATGTTTTATGAGTTAATAAATACAACACGATCAACTTAACATTATAGTAGTAAAAAATATTCTCTTTTTTAAGGAAAAATTTCCGTAATTTTGCAGCTCTTTAAAATGGTAAATTGTAAATGACTAAATAGTAAATTTCAAAATGGCAAAAGAATTTAAGTATCAAGACCCATTCCCTATGGGAAAAGACAAAACAGAGTATTATTTGCTTACCAATGAGCATGTTTCGGTGTCGCAGTTCGAAGGACAGGAAATCCTCAGAGTGGAACCGGAAGCGCTTACAAAACTGGCGCGTGCTGCCATGCACGATTGTTCGTTTTTGCTTCGTCCGGAGCATCAAAAACAAGTGGCGGCCATCCTTGCTGACCCCGAAGCCAGCGACAACGATAAATATGTGGCTGTAACTATGCTTCGCAATGCCGAAATTTCGGCAAAAGGTGTGCTGCCTTTCTGTCAGGATACCGGCACAGCCACCGTTTACGCCAAAAAAGGAAATAATGTATGGACCAACGGAACCGACGAGGAAGCGCTTTCGAAAGGTATTTACGAAACGTATACCGAAGAAAATCTGCGCTACTCACAAAATGCTGCACTTAACATGTACGACGAAGTGAACACAGGAACTAACCTTCCGGCTCAAATCGACCTGGTGGCTTATCATGGCAACGAGTACAAATTTCTTTTTATTGCCAAAGGTGGTGGCTCAGCCAATAAATCATACCTGTTTCAGGAAACAAAAGCGTTATTGAACCCTGTTTCGCTCGAAAAATTCCTGACCGAAAAAATGAAAACATTGGGTACGGCAGCTTGTCCGCCTTATCACATTGCATTTGTGATTGGTGGTACATCGGCTGATGCATGTATGAAAACAGTGAAACTGGCTTCAACAAAATATTACGACGAATTGCCAACCGAAGGCAACGAACTCGGACAAGCTTTCCGCGATATAGATATGGAGCAGAAAATATTGAAAGCTGCTCAGGCTTCGGGTATTGGTGCTCAGTTTGGTGGTAAATATTTTGCTCACGACATTCGCATCGTTCGTCTTTCGCGTCACGGTGCTTCATGTTTTGTGGGTATGGGAGTTTCTTGTTCGGCCGACCGCAATATTAAAGGTAAAATCAATAAAGATGGTGTTTGGGTAGAGAAAATGGAGGACAATCCGGGTCAATATATTCCGGAAGAATATCGTCAGGAAGGTGAAGGCAATGCGGTAAAAATCGACCTGAATATGCCCATGAAAGATATTTTGGCTACATTATCGCAGTATCCGGTTTCAACACGTTTGTCGTTGAGCGGAACCATTGTGGTGGGTCGCGATATTGCTCACGCCAAGCTGAAAGAATTGCTTGATGCAGGCAAAACATTGCCACAATACGTAAAAGATCACCCGATTTATTACGCCGGTCCTGCCAAAACTCCTAAAGGAATGGCTTCAGGTTCTTTTGGTCCAACAACTGCCGGACGTATGGATTCGTATGTTGATTTATTTCAGGCAAATGGCGGCAGCATGATAATGATTGCCAAAGGTAACCGCACGCAACAAGTAACTGATGCTTGTCAGAAATACGGTGGTTTCTATTTAGGATCCATCGGCGGTCCGGCGGCTATTTTGGCTCAGAACAGCATCAAGAAAGTGGAGTGCCTGGAATATCCTGAATTGGGCATGGAAGCGATTTGGAAAATTGAAGTCGAAAATTTCCCTGCCTTTATTTTGGTTGACGACAAAGGAAATGATTTCTTTAAACTGATAAAACCAAATCCGGTTTGTTAGTAATGAATAACTTGATAAAAATACCTGATTCTTTGTAAAATTGAATCAGGTATTTTTTTTTACAATGCATAATATTTTTAAATGTAAAATTTAAATAAAATTGGCATCAATTTTGTGCAAATAAAAAGAAGAATATTTTCAAAACTGATTTTGATTATTTACTTTTGTCAGGCTTAAAAAGCAGGATGAATTATTATTTTTTCGACATAATAAACTAAATGGGCTGAATTCAGTCTCTTTAAATAAAACTTTAAATTCAGACATGAATAAAATCACCCGAAAATTGCTGTTAATTTGTCTTGTCATTTTTTCTGCATCCGTTTTTTCTGCCAACGAACCTGTAAAGGATTTTTCGAAAATAATTGTTAATCGATTTTCAAAGATCTGGTATTCAGCACCACAGGAAAAAATTTACCTCCATACTGACAAACCGTATTATAGTGCCGGCGAAGATATTTGGTTCAAAGCATACCTGCTTAATGCATCCACACACAGGCCAACAACCAAAAGTCGGTACGTTTATGTTGAGTTGACCGATAGATCCGATTCAGTTGTTTCGCGGGTAAAAATCCGAAAGGATTCACTTGGATTTTCGGGAAACCTAAAACTTTCGCCTGAATTGTCGCCCGGAAATTATGCGCTGAGAGCCTATACTTTTTGGATGCAAAATGCAACACCCGATTTTTTCTTCCATAAAAATATTTACATCGGCAATAAAATAGATGATCGGATTTCGAGTCAGACAGTTTTTGGAACACCTGTGAATGGCAAAATTCCGGTAAATATTACATTTACTAATACGTTCAGCAAACCGGTTGTTGAAAAAAAAATAAAAATATCGCAAAGCTGGCTTAAAGCGGATAAACAAAAATCGGTTTTAACCACCGATTCTAAAGGGAAAATTCAGTTTCAGGCGATGATTGACACAACCAATTTGAAAAAAAAATACATCGAAATCTCCATCAATGAACCGGGTTTGAAATATAAAAATAAAATTCTCCTGCCCGATTTCAGAAATGATTTTGATATACAGTTTTTCCCCGAAAGCGGAGTTTTTCTGAATAATAACCTGCAGACCATCGGATTTAAAGCCATTGCTACCAACGGATTATCGACAGAAATTACAGGACGGATTTTTAATAACCTGAACGAAGAAATTACCGATTTCAAATCAGTAAACAAAGGGATGGGGAAATTTATTATAAAAACCAATCCCGATGAAAATTATTATGCCATCGTAAAAACGTCGAAAGGAATAGAAAAACGGTTGCCGCTACCAACAACCCAATCGGAGGGAGTGAATATGCGATTTTCGTACAACCGGGGTAAAATTTTGTATAATGTTTCGAACAATACTACCAAATCATTGGATTCGTTATTCCTGATGATACACTCCAGAGGTGTGGTTTATTTTATGAAGCCATTGCGTGAAAACGAAGGTCAATTGCCCGAAAATATTCTCCCCACAGGAATAAATTCATTTTCAATCATCGATTCAACAGGTAATACCTATTGCGAACGATTGGTTTTTATTCGTCCGCTCGTGATGCCACAGGTAGCCGTAAACACCGACAAAACCACTTATGGAAAGCGCGAACCAGTCAATGTGGCGTTCCAAATACAGTCGACAACCGGGAAGCCGCTCGAAGGTGATTTTTCGATTAGCATTACCGATAGTAAAAATGTAGTTCCCGATACTTTGTGCGATAATATGTTGAGTTATTTACTTTTGAGCTCTGATATTAAAGGGTATATAGAAGATCCGACTTCATATTTTGCTGATAATTCGAATGCAACCCGCGAAAAAACGGACATACTTATGTTAACACAAGGTTGGAGACGATTTAATACAGCCGATGTTGTAAAAGATAAATTTAAAGCTCCTGAATATTATCTCGAAGCCGGTCAAACCATTTCGGGTAAGGTCCTTAACTTGTTTCAGAAACCCGTGAAAGAATGTGACGTAATAATGTTTTCGGGTTATAAAAACGGGATAAGTGTAGCCAAAACAGATACTGCGGGACGGTTTATGATTGATGGAATTCAATTCCCGGACAGTACAACCATTGCTTTGAAGGCAAAAAGCAAAACTAAAATAGTTGATGTGGAACTAATTATTGATAAGGATATTTTTCCACCTGTCAATTCCTTTATTCCCGATAATCAATCGTTTGAAAGCAAACCACCATCAGATTATTTTCAGATGATAAAAGAAAAATATTATACCGAAGGTGGAATGATGGTGTTTAATCTGGATGATTTAAATGTGACGGCCGAGGCAAAAAAGAGCAATGAAATGACGGATTTTTATGCGGGTATGGCCGATAATAATTTTGGTACCGAAAAGCTTGAAGATTTTCCGGGAATGGGAGTGCTGGATATCATCGTTATGATGCCCGGCGTGCAGGTTAACGGTCAAAGTGTTTCAATCAGAGGTGCTTCCGGCAATCCACTGTTTATTGTCGATGGCATTGAAACGGAAAATCTGGAAGATGTGATGTATTTAAATTCGTTCGATATTGAAAATATAGCATTGTTTAAAGGCGCTTCAGCAACTTTTTTTGGCTCGAAAGGAGGCAATGGTGTGATTGCCATTACACTTAAAAAAGGAGTGGTTCGTCAGGCATTAACGCCGCCAAGTTTGATGCACATCACACCTTTAGGATATCAAAAACCAACCGAATTTTATGTGCCTAAATACGAAGTTGATAGTGTCAGACAGTTGGTAAAACCTGATTTGCGAACTACAATTTACTGGAATCCAAAACTCCGGACTGACAGCACAGGGACATTTAATTTTAAATTTTATACTGCCGACAAACCCAATAATTACAATATAAATCTGGAAGGCATTAGTAAAACGGGGGAAATTTGTCGTTTTGTGGGAGTCATCAAAAGGAAAGATGATTAAGAAAATGAGTTAAGTAAATCGAAATTTTGTTTGTTCAATTCAAGGTATTTGGCATGAAAAATTTAATTATTCTATGTTTAGGGCTCACATTAACCTCGTGTGCCACATTATTTAATAAACCTGCAGTGCGCGTTGATATTCACACCAAGAGTCCGGCGTTAATTGTGGTCAATAAAGATACAATACCGACAAACAATGGTGTGGCTTCATTCATAGTTCCACGGAGCAAAAAACCGCTTCAGGTAGAATCAATTGCGGATACAATTTCTAAAACTTATCAGGTGAAATCCAGGTTGTCACCGGCTTTCTTTAGCAATGTGTTCTTTTTTTACGGTGTGCCCGGGGTCATTATCGATGGTAATTCCAATAAAATTTTCGGTTATCCCGAACATATTTTATTAAATCCGACCGACTCAAAGATGAATTATAAAATAATGAGGAATCAAAGTCGCAAAGGTGAACTCTATTTAAATTTATCGATACCTGAATTCAATTTTATGCATCAATATACCCGATATTCAGGTTATGTAAATAATGCAGGTTGTATGGGAATTTCCGGTGGATTGGATTATTATTACAAGCCTTTTCAGTTTGTAAATTTTTCGGGAGCAATTGCTTTAACCTATGATGCCCCAATACCTATGCCTTTGGAGTATTTTGGATCTTACGAAACTGCTAATACTAAATATGTTAGCTTTTCAAATAATCATAGGTTTTATTTTCTATCCTTCGGCTACGGGTTGTCATTCAGTCAAAATGTTTGGAATTATAATAGCGGTATATTTTTAGAGAATTTTGGAAGTCTGGATGTACATAAAAAAAATTATGCGCTCGGTTTTGTTTTCCCTTTATACTTCAAAATCGGGCATGTCTTCAATCTTGGATTTATTTACCGCCCAAGTTTCTACTGCCCGTATTCAGTGCAACCATTTAAATATGAGCATTTAATGAGTGTTGATTTTGCATGGAAGTTCAGGGTGAAAAGATAATTTCAGGCAAAAAAAACACTGCAAAGTTTTATAAAACTTTACAATGTTTTTTTTATTGGCTGACAAGAAGGAAGTTAATTCAATAAAAATGAATCAATACCTTCCCAGAGAAAAACCTAAATTTGAACCACTAAATATCTCGATACACTCCAGAATTTCGAAGGATCAGTAATTTCAATGGTAATGGTTTTGTCGTCGCCGGTAACTAAATTGTATGTGTTTTTAGGATGCGACGAAAGAATTTTAATCTTTTTGCTATTGGTTGATATGGTCGAAATATTTCTTAAGTCAACCTGAGTAAATGCATTGTTATCAAATTCATTATCCATCACCTTTTTAGTAGCCTTAAAAAGTCCGCTGGTTGTAATAATACTGGCTTCTTTCAGTTGTTTAGTGGTGCCTACGCAATACCAAACGGTATTTAAACCGGAGTCCTGCGACTTGATGGTCGATTTTTGCTGTTCAATGGCACTTTGCTGTTCAGCTATGCTTTTGCTCTGAACATCAACAGTAGAAGTAAGTTCGTTGATTTTAATGTTTTTCTGATCGAGTTCAGCTTGTAACGATTGAATCTGTACAAGTTTTTCGCCCATTTCGGTTTGCAGTCGTTTGATAGTTTCGGTAAGCATGGTGTTAGCTCTTCCATTTTTAGATGCCAACTGCTGAAGCTCCTCAATTTTAGCTTTATTCTGCTCAATATTTTCTTTTATGGCGGTCATTTGAGCTGCAATCAGCGCTCTTTTATTTGTGGTTTTGCCTTCCGATCCTTTGAGGTTAACCATCATTTCGCTGGCACTGTAATTTATCTCTGAGAATCCGGTTTCGATGTCGTTCAACAGGGTAAGCGACTGATTATAACTCGAATCCAAAGCTATTTTTGCCTGTTCGATTGAATCGCGTTGAGCCACAATTGCCTGGTACTTTGCTGATTTCTCAACACACGATACCGATGCAAATACGAGTGTTCCGATAATAACATAAAATTTAATTGTTTTCATTTCTCTGTTTTTTTAAGTGATGAATATTTTTATAAAGTACGATATTTTCAACGACATAATTGTTACATAACTTTGTATCAATAATTATATGATTCACACATTTCAAACAGATAATGAGTAATTTTTATTCTCTACGATTGCAAAGATAGATAAACGATTGATTTTTAGAAAAAAAACGCAGATATTTATTGCTTATATTTTAATTTTTGTATTTAATGATAAAATAAACCC
>JAKLIM010000280.1 GCA_022709605.1 Bacteroidota bacterium
GAACCTTATGATGAAATTGCGACGATACAGCGCATGATTCCTAAAGGCGAGCGCACCATTATAGCACACCTGAAGCATTTGAAAGAGCATGATGAAACCGATTATCTGAAACAAGGTGTTGGTTACTTGCGTGCCAATGGAATACAGATTGATTTTGCACAGGTACACAATCACGGTGGTTCAGGATGTGCTACAAAGCCGGTAGCAGCGCCTGTTCAACATCAATATGCAGGTGGTGGTTGCCCGGGAAGCAGAGAAATGAGTTTTGGAGCTCCTAAACCTGCCACATCAGGTTTCAAATTGGTTGCACCTGTTGATGCTAATACTGAACCAGCATCACAACTTCGTCAGTGGCCAGTACAATTGCATTTGCTGAATCCGGAAGCGCAGTATTTCCGAAGTGCTGATGTGGTGTTAGCAGCCGATTGTGTAGCATTTAGTTTTGCCGAT
This sequence comes from Bacteroidota bacterium, assembly GCA_022709605.1. Classification (GTDB taxonomy): domain Bacteria; phylum Bacteroidota; class Bacteroidia; order Bacteroidales; family Paludibacteraceae; genus Paludibacter. The sequence goes on from JAKLIM010000280.1 coordinate 451, forward strand.
TTTCACAACCGTTTCCTTGCCGGAAAAACGCTTGCCATAGCTTGTCCGAAACTGGATACGAACAAGGAATCATACATTGAAAAACTGAAAGTTATGATTATCAATTCGCATATCAATACGCTGACAGTTATCATTATGGAAGTTCCATGTTGTGGAGGGTTGCTTGGACTGGCACAAAAAGCAGTTGCAGAAGCCGGACGCAAAATACCTGTAAAACTGGTAGTTGTAGGCGTTAAAGGAGATGTTTTGAAGGAAGAGTGGACCTGAAGAATTTACAATCCAAAGAATTTACAATTTATTCATTTACAATTTACAATTTAAAATAAGACATTTACTATTAAGCTATTATCTAAAAAAATAGTCAATAGTAAATAAGAAAATAGTCAATAGAAATAATCCTTCATTTACCAATAAATAGTAAATGGTAAATGAATTAATAGTCAATTAAATTATGAACATGTTTTGCTATCAATGCCAGGAGGCAGCCAAAGGGTCGGGATGCGAGGTTAAGGGAGTTTGTGGAAAAACTCCCGAAGTATCAGCGCTACAGGATTTACTTATTTATCAGGTTAAAGGTTTATCGCATTATACCTCCGCTTTACGTTTGCTCGAAATAGAAAACGAAGCTGCCAATCTTTTTATTACCGACAGTCTGTTTATGACTATCACCAACGCGAATTTCGATTACGAACGTTTTGTGAACCGCATTCGTGAAGGATTCAAACTCCGCTCTCAACTGAAAGCTACTTTGCTCGAAAATAAAGTAGAACTTGAAAAAACTGAATTACTTACCTGGACAGCTGTAACGGCTGCCGAAATGGAGCTAGTTGCCGCTAAAGTGGGCGTGTTAGCTACCGAAAACGAAGATGTTCGCTCATTGCGCGAACTTACCATTTATGGATTAAAAGGGATGGCTGCTTATGTAGAACATGCACAAAATCTGGGATATAACGATGTGGCTGTACATGCGTTTATTCAACATGCTTTGGTTGCAACAACCAACGATGCGCTTACTGCCGATGAACTTACTGCGCTTGTGCTCGAAACCGGTAAATGGGGCGTTACAGTTATGGCATTGCTCGACAAAGCCAACACAACTACTTACGGAAATCCCGAAATTACCAAAGTAAACCTTGGGGTGCGCAAAAATCCGGGTATTTTGATCAGCGGTCACGACCTGAAAGACATGGAACAACTGCTGAAACAAACCGAAGGAACCGGCGTTGATGTTTATACCCACAGCGAAATGTTACCTGCCAACTATTATCCGGCATTCAAAAAGTACAGCCATTTCGTTGGTAACTACGGTGGTGCCTGGTGGAGTCAGGTAACCGATTTTGAAACTTTCAACGGCGTCATCCTCTTTACAACCAACTGTATTGTGCCACCGAAAAGCACAGCCACTTATTCCGACCGTGTTTACACAACAGGAGCATCAGGTTTTCCGGGCTTTAAACACATCGAAGAAGGTGTAAACGGACAACCGAAAGATTTTTCGCACATGATAGCTCATGCAAAACAAATGGCTGCACCCACCGAAATTGAAACCGGTGAGATAGTGGGTGGTTTTGCGCATGCGCAGGTTTTTGCGTTGGCCGATAAAGTGGTTGATGCAGTAAAATCGGGTGCTATCCGTAAGTTTTTTGTGATGGCCGGTTGTGATGGCCGTATGAAAGGTCGTAACTATTACACTGAATTTGCACAGCAACTCCCCACTGATACGGTAATTCTTACCGCAGGTTGCGCCAAATACCGTTACAACAAATTGCCATTGGGCGATATAGGTGGAATTCCACGTGTGTTGGATGCCGGACAGTGCAACGACAGTTTCTCGTTGGTGATGATTGCCCTCAAACTGAAAGAAGTTTTCGAACTGAACGATATCAATGAGTTGCCAATCGCCTATAACATCGCCTGGTACGAGCAAAAAGCGGTGATTGTGCTGCTGGCGTTGCTCTTCCTGGGTGTGAAAAACATTCACCTCGGACCTACATTGCCTGCTTTCCTTTCGCCCAATGTGGCTAATGTGTTGGTAAATGCATTCGGAATTGCACCAATCGGAAGTGTGGACGAAGATATGGCGTTATTTTTGCCAAGTTTGGAATTAGAAGAAAAGAAATAAATATTAGTAAAAACTAAAAAGGCTTCAAATTTCGAAGCCTTTTTAGTTTAGATATCAGTTACTTTCTCTTTTTTATAATCAATGTTTGTTATCAATCGCAACGAAGTATCTTTGGTAATATAACTCCAGGCCCAATTGAAAAAAATCACCAGTTTATTCCGGACGCTCAGGATCAACATCAAATGAAGGAACATCCAAATATACCAGGCCATTGCACCTTTAATTTTTAAAAATGGAAACTCAACAACTGCTTTGTGTTTGCCAATTGTAGCCATCATTCCTAAATCATTGTATTCATATTCAACAATTTTAGCTTGTTTTCCATTCAAAGTTTTTAGAATATTCTTTCCTAAATTTTTGGCCTGATTGATTGCCACATTGGCTACCTGAGGATGTCCATTAGGATATTTGGGTGTTTCCATGTAAGCCACATCACCCAAAGCATAAATATTTTCGAATCGTTTAAGTTTATTGAATCTGTCAACAATGTACCTGTTCCTGTTAATGTCTTCGTTTTCAAGTCCTTCAATTATATTTCCGGTAACTCCCGCTGCCCAGATTACATTTTTCGAATGAATTATTTCACCTGTATTTAATGTTGCAACATTACCATCATAAGAAACCAAAAGTGTTTCAGTTTTAACGATTACACTCATGTCTTCCAGGTATTTACGGGATGCCTTTTTGGATTCCTCACTCATATTATTCAAGGTATTTTTACTTCCTTCCAACAAAATAATATTGAATTTTGAAAAATCGATGTTATGATAGTCTTTCGGAAGTACATCTTTTTTTAGTTCGGCAAATGAACCCGAAAGCTCAACTCCTGTTGGACCGCCACCCACGATAATAATATTCATCCAGGCCTGTTTGTCTTCTGGTCGTGCAAAAATTTCCTTTTCGAAACTAAAAAGTATTTTATTGCGAATGTCGATTGATTCCTGTGTCGTTTTCATCGAAAAAGCATTCTCACTCATTTGTTTATTGCCAAAAAAATTGGTTTTGCAACCGGTGGAAATGATCAAGTGATCGTAGGTGATGGTTCGATCGTAGGCTGTCTGAATCATGTTTTTTTCAGGATATATTTTTGTAATATCGGCCATTCGAAAATCAACAACTTTACTTTTCTGAAATATTTTACGGAATGGAAATGAAATACTTGACGGTTCGAGCCTTCCGCTTGCCACCTGATAGAAAAGTGGTTGAAATTGATGGTGGTTTTGTTTGTCAACTAAAATAACTTTTAAATCGGATTTAATCAGCGTTTTAGCTAATTGCAAACCAGCAAATCCGCCACCAATTATTACAACTTTATCCCCTTTTTTGATACCTGATAAACTCATTTTTATACTTTTAAATTTGTAACCTGCTTAATAAACAAGTTAATTCGGGAATTGTTGATAATAAAAGAAAAATTTCTTTAATAAAAATTTTAACGATTATCAGGACTCATTTCAACATGAAACTTTCTGAGGAAAAGGTAGATGGTAATTGCTGTTACTAAGGTAGATAGCCCATCGGCAACCGGAAGTGACATCCATGCACCATTTAAACCAAAAATTTTGGGTAAAATGAATAAGCAGGGAATCAGAAATATAAATTGTCGGGTGAGGCTTAAAAAAATTGATATTTTTGCTTTACCAATGGATTGAAAAAAGTTAGATACCACAATTTGAAATCCAATCACAGGAAACATGATAACTGAAATTCTTAATCCGTTGGCGGCAATATTTTGTAATTCTTTATCAACAGTAAAAACGGAAACAACAGATTTTGAAAAGAACATAAAAATAATGAATCCCAGACTGGTCATTATTGTGGCAGTAATAGCTCCGATTTTTAATGTTTTAATGACGCGATGGTGCAATTTGGCTCCGTAATTATAGCCTATAATTGGTTGTGTACCCTGGTTTAAACCTATGATTAACATGATAAGCAAAGTAAGAACACTGTTTAGAATCCCGTAAGCACCAATGGCTAAATCACCGCCGTAATTAAGTAGTGTGCCGTTGATTATAATAACTACCATGCTGGCAGCCAGTTGCATGCTGAAAGGTGACATGCCGATACTCAATATTGAAAAAATGATGTCTTTTTCGAGTTTGAAATTCTTTTTTCGGAAACGAATATTTGTGCTTTTTCCGAAGAAATGTGAAATTACCCATGCACCACCCACAAAATAGGAGATAACTGTAGCAATGGCAGCTCCACGAATTCCCATATCAAAAACAAATATAAAAATGGGATCAAGAATCGTATTCAAAACTGCACCTAATATAATGGAATACATGGCTTTACGCGGAAATCCGGAGGCACGCATGATATTATTAAACCCAAAATACAGGGCTGTCAGAATACCACCGGGAACAATAATTTGCATATATTCGATGGCGTACTGTATAGTGTTTTCGGTTCCACCAAACAAACGAAGCAAATCGCTCATAAAAACAAACGAAAAAATAACGGCTGTACCCGAAATTATAATGGTGAGGATCAGGGCATTCGCTAATATCTTTTCGGCTTTATCAATATTGCCTTCTCCCAAAGTTATCGATAATCTGGAGGCTGAACCGGCACCAATTAACATTCCGAAAGCCATTAAAATAATCATGAAA
>JAKLIM010000281.1 GCA_022709605.1 Bacteroidota bacterium
AGGCAATAGTGCTACATATGCTCAAAAATACTCGATTCCGTTTGTTGCACACATGCCCGAAGGTGCTGAGGTTGAAGTTCACTTGAGTACGATAAATGTGGAAGGAACTCATAGAGATACGGTACTTTTAAATACCATTGCCTCACGTCCGGCTATTCCTTCTATTTATATGGTAACTCCAACAACTTACGCTGAAATGCGACTTACAGATGCTGCCAATCATATTTATACAGCAGAAGGCTTAACTTTAGAGAATGAAATCTCGTTTCGACTTGCCACAAAACTTAATAAATTTAAAAAAATTGACTGGACTAATCCTGAAAATATGATTTTTGGATGGATTAATAATGGTGTCGGGTTAGTTGATGTTACCGTAAATGGAACAGTGGTTACGGTTACCGGCGATGTAATTACGCTTGCAAATCCAACTTTGGTAGGATTCAAAAAAATCACACTCGACTTGTTCAATTTTACAGTAACAGGCGAGGGAGATAAGCTGACACCTGCAACAACAATGAATACAAATAACTTTGCAACGCTTCAAATGACCTCAGTAGATCACATGAATGTTGCTACCAAAGAAGACTGGAAAAGCATAAAAATGTATCTTGGGAAAGATACCGAGATGACAATTAGTGGTTTGACCGATGTTGGTAACTCAATGGATCCAACATTCTTTGAAGTGGTAGAAGGTAACAAAGTGAAGTTTTTAGGCGAAACGGGCGTTTATATGGTATATTATTTACCACGTTTTGATTATGTTTTTGTTGAGCAGCCCGATGCTGTATTCCCCAATGCACTCTGGTTAGTAGGTGTTGGTATGGGACCGGCACGAACTCCTGCCGTAAAAACATCGTCGTGGAATTGGAATTCACCGCTGGAATACCGTTTCTGTCGGAAAGTCTCCGAAGGTGTTTTCGAAACTGTATTTTACGCAAACCACGAAGTTGACCCTGCGGCGGCAGAGCCATGGAGATTAACATTTGGAGTGAAGTTTATGCATCAAAGAACATGGGGAAACGAGGAAAGTTCTCAAAACTACGCTATGCCAAACAGCTACCTTTTTTCGCCCTCACCGAACGATAAGGGTAATTTCAATGGCACTCCGGACTTTGCAAATTTACCGGGAATATACCGTTTTACAATTAACATCAATAACAAAACAACCAGTTTTGTAAAAATCAAATAATTATTGTAACTTTAATCCATCCAATAAGAACAGACTTTTTGGATGGATTATTATTTTTCATAATGAAAAAAATACTTCATTTTCTTACGTTGATATTCGGAATCGTATTGCTTCAATACAGTTGCAAAGATCCTGTTTTAGAACCTGACCCCGACCCTCAAGTTGTTGATTCGGTTGGAGATGTATACGTGTGGCAAACCACAGGTAATGAAGTTCACCTGTTAAGTAAACTTGCACCAATCAATTTTTCAAGAGAAATTGGAGATTTCACAATCGTACTTGATACAACTAGTACATATCAATTTATCGATGGCTTTGGTGCAGCATTGACTGGCTCTTCGGCTTATCTTATTAATAAAATGAACTTTGCTGAGAGGGAAGCATTACTGACTGATTTGTTTGACCCCGTGAAAGGTATCGGTCTGAATTATTTGAGAATTACCATTGGATCTTCCGATTTTTCCATTGGAACCTATAGTTACTGCGAAAGTCCTGATATTAATACTTTTGCTATTCCTCAGCGCGATAAAGATGATTTGCTGCCTGTGTTGAAATTAATTAAAGCAATAAATCCGACAATAAAAATACTGGCAAGTCCGTGGAGTGCGCCGGCTTGGATGAAAGCGAATAATAGTATGTATGGCGGAAGTCTCAAAGGAGAAGAAGTTTACAACGATTTTGCTGAATATTTTGTGAAATACATTAACGCTTTTAAGCTGGAGGGAGTTAATATTGATGCCATTACTATTCAAAATGAACCCATGTACGAAACTGGTGGTTACCCTACCATGAAAATGATATGGACAGAGCAAAATACCATTATACGCGATTATTTGGGACCAAAATTTGTTGCAAACGGCATCGACACAAAAATTATTATTTGGGATCATAATTTCGATATGTCATATTATCCAATTAATATTCTGAATGACCCGATTACACGCCAGTATGTTGCTGGGACAGGTTGGCATGGTTATGGAGGTACTGCATCGGCTTTAGATGCCGTGCAAGCTCAACATCCTGATAAAGATATCTATTTTACCGAACAATCGGGTGGAGGATGGAATACCGATTCGCGTATGGGTAATATGTTTTGGTACATGAAAGAGTTTTTAATGGCTTCTGTCAATCGGGGATCTAAAAACTTTATTATGTGGAATTTGGCTTTGAATGAAAATAACGGACCAACGACTACAACTGCCGGTTGCCAGAACTGCCGGGGAGTTGTAACTATTAAAACAGATGGCACTTATTTACGAAACGAAGAATATTATTTGCTGGGACATTTTTCGAAATTGGTACGTCTGGGTGCTGTTCGAATTAAAAACTCATCAACAAACTGGCCCGGAGGTTTAACCATATCAACATTTATGAATGTTGATGGAAGTAAAGTCGTAGTCATTATGAATCGTAGCGGGTTAAAACAAAAATACAATATTCGTTGTGGTAATCGAAAGTTTATATACGAACAATACAACGAATCAGTGGTCTCAATTAAGTTTAACTGATAATTACAGCTATTAATTAAAAAATCTATTGAAATGAAAATTCAACAACTACTTGGAATTGCAATAATTAGCAGTTTGATAAATGCTTGTGCACCACAAGAAAAAATTATGGTAATAAGTTCTTTACCGGACACCGACAGTTTATTCGTAAATAAAGAAACTGCTTTTAATAATCAATTTGATAAATCACTGCCCGTTATTAAAATAGAAACGGCACAAAAATGTCAAACGGTGGAAGGTGTAGGGGCTGCGCTCACTCATGCTTCGGCTTATGTTTTTAATCACAATCTATCTGCTCAACAAAGAGATTCATTATTTAAAATTTTATTTACACCTGAGGGAATAGGTCTTAATTATACCCGACTTTGTGTTGGTGCATCCGACTTTGCTTTTGGGTTATTTAGTTATAGCGAAAAAGAAGATTTTACATTAAGCAATTTTTCTATTGCCGAAGATTACAAAGATGTAATTCCAATGTTAAAGGAAATCCTGGCGATTAATCCTCAATTACATATTATGGCTACACCCTGGAGTCCTCCAGCATGGATGAAAACCAATGGTAGTATGGTTGGCGGAAAACTCAGAACCGATTGCTATGATGTATATGCCGACTACCTGATCAAATATATTCAGGCTTATAAAAAAGAGGGAATCTCGATTCATACCATGACGGTACAGAACGAGCCGGAATATGGAACGGCTGCCTATTCGTGTATGGATATGAATGCCGAAGAACAAAAAGTTTTTATCAGAGATCATTTTGGACCAAAATTGAAGGCATCCGGGCTAAAAACAAAAATTGTTCTGTTCGATCATAATTGCGATAATCCCGATTATCCTATCAGCATTTTAAATGATTCAGTGGCTAAAAAATATGCAGATGGTTCAGGTTTCCATCTTTATAAAGGGGAAATCTCTGCACTTTGTAAAGTTCACGAAGCGCACCCCGATCGTAATTTGTATTTCACCGAACAATCAGGTGGAGGTTGGGCTCCAGATTTCGACCAAAATATACGTTGGTATGCAGGAGAACTTATTGCCGGTGCTATGAATTGTTGGAGTAAAAATGTCCTCGTTTGGAATCTGGCATTGGACGAAAACTTTGGCCCTAAAAACTTTGGTTGTCAGGATTGTTATGGTGTTGTTGAGGTAAGTTCGAAAGGAAAAGTTAAGAACAATGCTGAATATTATGCCTTAGGTCATTATGGCAAGATAGTACAATATGGTGCAACCCGACTCGTAACAACAGGCGATGCTGTAAAAGGTGTTGCTTTTAAAATCCTGACGGAAGCATGGTCTATATGGGTGTTTTTTACGGAAAAGAGCCCGCAGAAGTAATTTTCCAAAGCGATGAAAAATCATTTAGTTACAAGTTTAAGCCGGGCGAAGTAGTTTCGTTTAAATGGTCTGAAAAGTAGAATTATAAAAATAGCGCAAAGGAAATTTACTTTTGCGCTATTTTATTCCAAATTTTATTTCCCCGATTTTTTCTTCGCTTCCTTTTCAGCTTTCAACTTATCTGTGTAAGTTTTATACATTTTGCGCCAATTTCTGCCATTTTCATTGAAATAACGTTCGATATTATCCTTGTAAATTTCGAAAACAGCTGAAATTTCGCCTTTCATCGTTTTATAATCCACTGCTTGTTCACGGGCTAAACGTAATTGTTGCATTACATAAGCCTCCTCTTTTTCAGTCATATCAGGCACAATGGCTTTAAACCCTTTTAGCGTAAATTGATATTTACCAATGGTATACAAGTCCAGAATTGTTTCTACCTGTTGTTCGGTTAAGTCTTTACGAAGTCCTGTCATTAAATTTTCGTGAACTGATTTTGGCTTTGCCGAACAAGCAATTACATCGCGGTGTACATCAGTCATTTTTTCACCGTTTCGTGGATTAATTCCTGCAGGAACTGTTGTGTATGGGTGTTCATTGTGCCAATCGCGAACTGCACGCATGTGCGTACGAATAACTGCATAAACGCGTGTTTCTTTCTCTTTGTCGTTCAGTTTAAGTGAATCTACAAAACTTTGTGCACGTTTTTCCAGATCAATGTCCGAATGGATTTTTGCATCCGCTTTTTTATTAAACATTCGCTCCACTTGTTTGAATTCACGAATGGCATTGGCTGGTAAATTCTCTCCTTTCGCACCAAAACTATACATGGCTTCTTTGGGTTCGATAGTTACTTTGGTTTCATCAAGCATGTTGGCATTTAATCCAAAATTATGAATGAAAAAATTGTAAACTGCCGTCCGTTTATTAACACCAAAGTCATGTCCTTCGGCAGGCAAATGCACGTTCGATATATTTTTGGTTGCATTATAAAAACCATAAATACGTTTCAAATATGGATATTCCAATTCAGGAACAGACGCCGTCCAATCGCCACCATCCGAAACAATACAAACCGGTTTCGGTGCAAAAGTAGCCATTAGCTCAGCATTATTTGTACCACCGCCCGACA
>JAKLIM010000282.1 GCA_022709605.1 Bacteroidota bacterium
TTCTTCATAATGCATTAAATTGATTAGTTAATATTTCTCTGATATTTATTATTCTACAAAACTACAGAATAGTCTATGTTTGTAAAATGGAATTTTGTATTTTAATATGGATTTTAGTACAAATGAGTTTTGAAAGTTTGTAAAGTTTGAAAGTTTGTTTGAATCGCATTGGTATAGAGACGCAATGCAATGCGTCTCTACTTTTTCATTGGTAAAAATAAATTACTTTCTGTGATTAACGCAGCACCATTGTGTTTTGGTTTAATGGCGTTATTCATTAATTCTACAACACTTGATGCTTCACCATTGTTTACTTTCCGACGCGAAACACGCAATAAATCGGCCCACCGTTGCCCTTCGAAACCACATTCGAGGGCAGCTTCGCGTATCAGGTTGTTTTCAATCCATTGAATAGAATCTTTATGATCATCTCCAATTCCATCGTGAACATAATCAGGTGTTGGAGTATTTAACAAGAAAGCCCTATTACGAATTCCGGCATTATCCCTCCAGGGTGAACGTAAATATGGATATGGTGCATCATTCTGGCGTCCATCTAAATAAAATGGAGCCGGATACGGACGTGCCGGAATCGCATTTATTGAGTCAATTTGTGCCTGTGTTGCACCGGGTTGTGGTACTACAGGTGGAAAACTGGAATATTGTACGCCCACTTTATTAGCTCTCAAAGCTCCGTTGCTTTGCGGCCAATCAAAATTACCTCTCACACCATTGTTGAGCAGTGCATAAGCCAAACGCGGATAACCTGCACGGTTGGCGGCTTCGGCATAACGCAAATGAAGTAATGCTGCACGGTACAAGAACCATTTACCTGCTCTGGAATATTGATTCGAAAATGTGTTATAATTCAAATGTATGGTTTTATTTGCATCTGTTGAATACGAATTATAATAATCGTACAGATATTTCAATACCACCGGTTGACCATTAATTTTGTCAAAACTTGATTCGCGACCACGACCATCGAAAACAAATCCATTGGCTTGCTGTACCTGAGTTTCCCACAAACTATCAATTGCATATGCCGAAGGTTTTAACTGATATTCGCCCACACCTGTATTGGCAAAAAGTTTAATAAAAGGTGAAATAGATGTAGCAGATCCGCTGTAACTCATCATCCAAATCATTTCATCCTGCAATCCTACCGAACCGGAAGTACCGGCATCAGTTGATCCACGGAAGAAAATTTCTTTCCACATATTTCGGAATGATGTAACATCCTGATCTTTGTAACGTTGGTAACAAACCTGAAAACGAGGTTCATTGGTACTGTTCCAAACCCACGTACTTACTTTATTTTTGAATTGGGTTTTTGAAGAGTTGGCATCGGCAGCATCCATATAAGCTTTGTACTCAGTGGCTGCCTGAACATACTGATCGCTCCATAAATACAAATCGCCCAATAAAATATGTTTATTGATAAACTGCATATTTAAAAAGAACGATTTACCATTATTTTGAATCGTTTGTCCGTAGAATGAAGATAAATTATTTTCTTCCATTGTAGGGATACTTTTCATATCGGCAATCAGTTGAGTTATAAGTTCGCTCAACGATTTTACAGCATAATGTTCGGGATTGCTCAAATCCTCAATATTGGTAAGTGGATTGGTAATGTAAGGCACATTTCCGAACTGAATACCAAGTTGCAAATAAGTCCAGGTACGAACAGCCATTACATCCGAATAACGCGGACCATAATCATTTGCCGACATTTTGTTTTCTGCTTTCATTTTATCGAAATTTACCAAAATGTCATTGGCATTAAGTATCACTTCGTAAAAAGGCGTCGGATCGCAATATTTGTTATCCACTGTGGCGGTATGATTATTCAAATTCACCTGATCCACCGTGGCGTTGGTTGTTACATCCATCAAATCGGCACGTAATTCATTCAGAACTACTACATTTTCGGCCAACATGGCAAATTTACCATAGAGTCCCCAAATGGCATTGTCGGCATCGTACACGTTCTGATAACTTTCCGAATTCTCCACAACTTCTTCGGCATCTACATTCAATAGTGCGTCGCAAGCCGAAAAACTCACCGTTAAAAGTGCTGACAGTATCAAAACTGCTGGTATTTTAAGGAATTTCATAGATTATATTATTATCAATTAACCCCTTACGGGGAAAAGAGTTTGTTAGTTTTATATTTTTATTTTACTGAAGAACTTATAATCCAACTTTTATCCCAAAAAGAATAGTTCTTGGTTGAGGTGTAACTCCGGTATCGATACCAGCATAAATTGGACTCTGACCGGTACTGAATTCAGGATCGTAACCCAAATAATTCGTAAATGTTAGTAAATTACTACCTGTAACATACACCTGAGCACTGGTTATAAATCCGACTTTCAAAGGCAATTCATACCCCAATGTCAAACTTTTAAGACGAAGGTACGATCCATCTTCAATCCATCTATCAGAAAAACGGGCATTCTGCATTGGGTCACCCCAGGTTGCTTTTGGTACATTCGTAACCTGATCGTTGTATTTCCAACGCGTGATAATGGCATCAGTTTGATTGTCAACACTAGACATTGATTCGAGATTGGCTCTTAACGCATTGTAAATATCATTACCTACCATGTACGTAAAAATGGCATTGAACGAAAACCGTTTGTATTGTAAATTATTTACAAATGAACCAAAGAAATCAGGATTCGGATCGCCAATAACTGTCATATCTTTTTCGTCGATAAATCCATCTTTCACATTATCAGCAAATTGTACATCGCCAGCCGTAAAAGGAACAATAACACCGTACGGATTTTTTATTTTCAAATTGGCAGCTGTTGCAGCTTCAGTCGAATTCAGAATTCCTTCGGTTTGATACCCGTAAAACTGAGCCAAAGGTGAACCCACTTTGGTTCGAATAAGACCACCGGCAACGGTTGTTATTTTTTCGTCGGTGGATAAAGACATTAGCTTATTTTTGTAGGTCGATACATTTAAAGCAGCATCCCATTTAAAATCTTTATTATCAATAATTCTACCATTAATATTAACATCTATTCCATTGTTCTGGAGCGATCCATCATTCATAATAGCGAAACCAAAACCCGAAATAGTTGATAAATCTTTTACCGAAATTAAATCTTCGGTTCTGCTATTGTACACATCAATACTAAAGTTTAATCTTTCTTTCAAAAGAGAGCCATCAATTCCAAACACCGCTTTTTTATTGGTTTCCCATTTCAAAGAAGTATTGGGAATGTTTCCGCGTAATAAACCGTAAGCGCCAAGCAATCCCTGCGATACGTAATAATGTCGTGAAGAGTAATTTCCAATATCATCATTTCCTGTAACAGAATAACCGGCTCTGATTTTCAACACATCGAAAATAGTCTGATCTCTCATGAAGTCTTCGGAAGTTAATAACCATGCGCCGGTAAGGGATGGGAACAATCCGAAAACATTTTTACCAATTTTCAAACCTACGGCATTTGAACCAAAACGGGACGAACCATCCAAAGCTGCATTTAATGACAGATAGTAACGATTAGCATATCCGTATTCAATATTCAGATAATTTGATATTGATTTCCAGTTGCCAAGCGAACCTCCAACTTCGGCCAGTGTATTTTTCCCATCGCTCAACATTTTCATTTCGTCGCTCGAAGTATTGTAAGCCTTACCCCAATCTAATTCAGCATCACCCGATTGATAACGTACACCCACACGAGTCGTAACATCATGTATTAAATCATACGTACGTTTATAAGTTAATCTGAAGTCGGTATTTATCTGAAATAAATGATTGCGAAGTTGCTGGGTTTCATTGGTAATTAAACCACTTGCCAAAGCTGTATGATTAATACCGGCATTGGGCATAAAAACGCTTTCTTTGGTAACTTTGTCGGTGGTTAGTCCGAAAATAACGTCGGCATTCAGATATTTCGAAAAAGTAATTACGCCATTCATGCTACTGAAAAAGCGGAATCGATTGTTGAAAGAATTACTGTTTTCAATAATCGCTCTTGGATTAGAAACTCCGAAAACATCAGCATCTTCGAGATTTGGAGTTTGAACGCCTTCGACATTATATACATAAGGTGCTGTAAATGGAGCTTTTACCAAACCGGCATAAACCGGGTTGAAATTTTTATTCAAACCCTCGAAAGTTAATCCGCGATCGGTATAAACAAAATTTACATTGGCATTCAATTTAAACCAGTCTGTCATTTTGATTTGCGCATTCACCCTGGTTGTATATCGCGAGTAAGAGGTATTTTCAACCAATCCGGCATTGCCAAGATAACCTACCGAAATGGCATAAAGCGTAGCATCGTTTCCACCCGTAATATTTACATGATAGTTTTTGTTGAATGATGTTTTAAATACCTGATCCTGCCAATCGGTTGATTGATTGTAACGATAATAGTCGGCATTTCCTGAAACGCCCCACGATTCAATGACCGGTTTTTCCGAATTAATAAAGGGGTAAGCCTGTACCTGCGATTCAGTCATTCCGTAACTGGTCATCATATCGGTCAGATAATTTTTATAATTCCAGGCATTCATCATGGGATATTTAGTTGTTGGCTCAAAATTAACGCCCATCGAAGCATGAAAATTAATACGAGTAGCAGCATCTTTGGCTCTGAGCGTATTGATAATAATTACACCATTGGCCGCTTTTGAACCGTAAACCGAAGCACCATCTTTCAGCACCGTAATATTGTCAATGTCTTTAACATCAATGTCGGATAAAGCTGAAACATTATTTCCACCAATAAGCGAATAGATGCTTTGGTTATCGAAAATAACGCCATCAACAATGATAAGTGGCTGTGAATTAGCATTGAGTGAGTTCAAACCGTTTAAAAACAGATTTGCTCCGGCTCCGGGCATACCAGATCTCGAAACGGTATTTATACCGTTTATATGTCCTTGCAAAATATTTTCGATGGACGTTGAACCCATTAAGTAGTCCGTACGATTTTCGTGGGTTGAAGTAGCTGTTGTAACTTTTGCGGCATTGCTCATATCGAAAAGTGTGGCAACTTCCTCGTATTTGCCTTTAAATGTTTCGTCGAGCAACCAAACATCAACGGTTGATTTACCGACAACCGGAACGCGTTTTGGTGCAAAACCAGGAGCATGTACATTTAAATAGGCTCCTGAAAACGATTTTTTCAAC
>JAKLIM010000283.1 GCA_022709605.1 Bacteroidota bacterium
CCTCTGCCAATGTCAGAGAAATGCATCAAACCGCTTATCAGGTGTTGGTTTCTTCGTCGGAAAAGTTGCTCAAAAATAATAATGGCGATCTGTGGAATTCAGGAAAAGTCAGTTCTGATGCCATGGGACAAATCGTTTACGCCGGAAAACCCTTACTTTCAAGTCAAAAATATTGGTGGAAGGTACGGGTTTGGGACGAAAAAGGAAAAGCATCCGAATGGAGTTCGCCTGCTATTTGGATAATGGGAATTATGCAACCAACAGAATGGAAAGCGCAATGGGTTTCGGCTACAGGGGCTGAGAAATATGCACACAGCTATTCTACAGCACGGTTTGATTTTAATTTAAGAAGTATTTTGCCTGAGTTTCGTGCCAATAAACTTCATTCTGCCGATCTGAATTATTCTTCCATGTTGTTGCGTAAAGAATTTCGGGCAGAAAAGAAACTGGTACGCGCTGTGTTGCATGTTTCGGGAATGGGACAATATGAATTAACTCTCAATGGAAATAAAGTTGGCGATTATTTGCTGGCACCGGGATGGTCGTATTACCCAAAAACAATTTTGTACGATACTTATGATGTCACTCAACATATAAAATCAGGTAATAATGCTATTGGTTTGATACTCAGCAACGGAATGTATAACATTCAGCCCGATTCGGTTCGTTATGTGAAATTCCTTAATTCGTATGGACCTTTGAAAGCAATATTGCAATTGAAAATGGAATATGCCGACGGTACATCACAAATTGTAAGCACAGATCAAAGTTGGAAGGCAGCACCGGGACCGATTACCTATATGAATCAGTTTGGTGGCGAGGATTTTGATGCCCGATTGGATCCTGTAGGTTGGGATCTACCGGGTTTTAATATTGATAATCAATGGTTTAATGCTGTTCTTTCGCCTTTAACTGATGCAAAACTAAAAGGTTTATCGTACGCTGCACCTCCTGTAAAAGCGATTGAAAAAGTACAACCAATAAAAGTCACGCAACTCAAACCGAATGTTTGGATGTACGATTTAGGTCAAAACGCATCTTTCATGCCTGAGTTGACAGTAAAGGGCCCAAAAGGCTCGTTTGTTCGCATTATACCCTCCGAACTGTTGAATCAGGATGGAACCGTTGACAGACGTTCGGCGACTCAGGATGGCGTTCGTCCGGCCTGGTGGCAATATACTTTATCATCAAATAATCTTACTGAAAAGTGGTTTCCGAAGTTTTTCTATCAGGGTGGACGGTATTTACAGGTCGAATTATTTTCGGCTGAAGGTGATAATATTTTGCCGATGATAGAAAATCTGAGCGGTGTGGTGGTGCATACTTCTGCCGAGCCCATTGGGAGTTTTGAATGTTCGAATGAATTGTTTAATCGTATTTATAAATTGGTTCGATGGGCTCAACGCAGCAATTTGCAAAGTGTAATTACGGATTGTCCGCATCGCGAAAAAATGCCCTGGCTCGAGCAATATCATTTGAATGGACCGTCGTTGCGTTACAATTACGATTTACTGACTTTATTCAGTAAAAGTATGAATGACATGTCCGACAGCCAGTTGCAGGAGGGTTTAGTGCCCAATATTGCACCTGAATTTTTCCACGCCGGAAGTGATTTCAGGAACAATGGTTTCCGCAATTCACCCGAATGGGGAAGCTCGTTTATTATTGTTCCTTGGCAACAATACCTCCATTCCGGTGATGTATCGTTGATAAAACGCTATTACGAATCCATGAAACGCTATCTCTTATTTCTCGATGCTTCAGCAAGCGAAAATATTCTGAATATCGGATTGGGCGATTGGTACGATATTGGCCCAAAACCGGCCTGGGGTTCACAATTGACACCGGTGGCATTTACTGCTACAGCCATTTATTTTTACGATTATCAGGTGATGACTCAAATGGCCACAGTAATCGGAAAAACAACTGATGCACTGCAGTTTGAGCAAAAAGCCGAAGCCATTCGTCTGGCTTTCAATAAGAAATTCTACAATCCGGAAAAAAGAAATTATGCCACAGGTTCCAATACAACTTCTGCTATTCCGCTGGCATTGAATATCGCTGAACCGGAAAACCGCAAGGCATTGGCTGACTCGTTGGCTCTGGACATTCGACGTAGGGGAAATGCGTTTAATTCGGGCGAAGTTGGTTATCGTTTTTTGCTCAAGGCATTGGCTATGGAAGGTTATTCAGATGTAATTTACGACATGAATAATCAATCCGAAAAACCCGGCTATGGTTATCAGTTGAAAATGGGCGCTACTTCACTTACCGAAAAATGGGATGCCGGCGTAGGCAGTTTTGGTTCTCAAAATCACTTTATGTCGGGACAAATAAACGAATGGTTTTTCCACGATTTGGCAGGCATTGGGGTGGAAGCTGAGGGCGCAGGTTTTCGTAAATCCATTATTAAACCTACAATTACAGGCGATTTGAAATGGGTGAAAGGTTCATACAAAACCGTTAGCGGAATTATTTCAACCGAATGGAATTTGGAAAATGAGGATTTATCTTTGAAAATATCCATTCCTGCCAATACCATTTCAACTGTTTATGTACCTGCTGAAAACGTGAATGTTGTAAAAGAAAATGGAAAATCAGCAGGAAAATCGGTAGGAGTGAAGTTCCTGAAATATGAACCCGGATATGCTGTTTTTGAAGTTGCTTCCGGAAATTATCATTTTGAATCGAAAATCGAAAAGAAAAAATAGTATACTGATGAAAAAAAGAATTGCAATTTCACTTATTTCCCTGTTAGCTTGCTTGTTGGTTAATTTATCAATGCAAGCTCAAATTGGCACTCGTTTTCCATCCGAACGAAAGGTAATAAAAGATCCGGTTACAGGTAATAAATTGATTTTCCTGACCTGTACTCCGGCCGGCGATTCAAAGATTTATCAAACTCATAATCAGTGGACTTCGGATGGAAAATGGCTCGTTTTTCGTTCCAATCGGGTGAAGGGCGAGGCCATGGCTGTAAACGAAACAACAGGCGAAATGGTGCAGGTTACCGAGGGCGGATATACAGGCATGCTTAATGTGGCGCGAAAAAGCATGAAACTGTATTTTATGCGGAAAATTAAAAATGACTCGCTCAACAATTCCTTGTCAATTGTTGAAGTTGATTTAGCTAAACTTTTTACTGATAGCAAATCCGGAAATCTCAAACCGGCCAATGAATATCAGCGCGTGTGCGGAATAACGCCTCACGAACTTGGTGCCGGAGGCGATATGGCCTTGGATGGCGACGAAGAATGGGCGTGGTTTCGGGTTGGAAAAGCGGAAGCTCAAAAACATTTAGCTCCCGACACGAAAATTGAACCCGATTTCGGACCACGAAAAATGGGTGAAGGTCCCGGTGGAATTGCCGGAATGAACATCAAAACCGGCGAAATCAACTATGTGGTTTCAGTTCCGTTTCAAATCGGACATATCCAAACCAATCCATGGGTATCAGGTCAAATCATTTTCTGCTGGGAAACCGGTGGAAAATCGCCCCAACGAACATGGATAGTAAACTCGGATGGTTCTGGTTTGCGTCCGCTTTATCCCGAAGCTTCATTCGAATGGGTTACACACGAAGCAGTTATCAGTCCCGACGAAGTGGCCATTGCAATTATGGGACACCGTAAAATTAAAACTCAATCGGACACAACTAGCACAAAAGGAACGGATGTGTATGGCGCAAATCCGGGTCAGGATGCAGGATGGGGCGATTGTGGCACACGCGAAAAACCAACCGGACTCGGCATCGTTAATATCAATACCCGCGAAATGACTATTGCAGGTCAAACACCCTCAGGAAGTGGATTTTGGCATGTCAGTGGTTCGCCCGACAAGCGTTTTGTAGTTGGCGACGATTTTGCCCGCAATATTTACCTGATCGACCGTCGTACACACGAAATGATATTACTTTCAACCGGACATAAAACCACAGCAGCAGATCATCCGCACCCCACTTTTAGCCCCGATGGTACAAAAATTCAGATTCAATCGGCCATGCTTTCTGCGGATAATAAATCGATGAATATTTGTATCATTCCGGTACCGGAAAAATGGTTGAAACGCAAGTGAAATCGTTGAATGACTTTACAATACATCATTTAAATGTTTTATATTTTTAATTCATTCTGACAATATGTTTGAGCATTATGAACCCTTTTTTTAATTTTTTAATTTGAAATATTATCAATTAGAGTAACGGAATTGAAACACTTAATTGTTTATAATATAATATTGTTAGTTACCTTAAATAAAATTTCATGAAAATCAGGAGTAATATTCAGCTTGATAACCGTTTTATTGATGTTTTTTTCAAGAGTCAATTCTCTAAAAATGTGACGCATCAGGCTTATTTTTACTTCTTTATTGGCTTATGAAGGACCAAATTCACGACGATCGCGTTTTACTCGAAAAATTAAAAAAAGGTGATATCGCCTGCTTTGATTTGTTATACAGCAAATACAGCGGTAAATTATACAATTATGTGATGAGCCTTTCGAAGGGCGATTTCTATCTGGCTGAAGAAATCGTTCAGAATGTTTTTGTGAAAATTTGGGAAATTCGTCAACATATAAATACTGAAGGATCGTTCAATTCTTTTGTCTATACCGTTGGACGAAATATGTTTCTGAATGTTGTAAAAAGCCAGTTACAGGAAAAACTCTACCACGATTATGTTGCAGAACACGAAGCATTGCTCGAAAATTCGGTAGAGAAAGAAATTGAATATAAAATGCTTGAAGAGCAAATTAATCGGTTAATTGAACAACTTCCACCTGCCCGGCGCAATATTTATATTTTGAGCCGCGTAAAAAACCTCCCAAATAAAGAAATTGCGGCTTTGCTCGAAATTTCTGAAAATACAGTTGAATCCCAGCTGAATAAAGCCACCCAATTTATGCGGAAAAACCTGCTTCCCTATTGCAATGTGCTGGCTCTTGGACTTCTCAAATTAATTTAATGTTAAATATTGTGTAATTTTCCAGATGCGGGTAACGGATTTGGTAGGCATTATTGTGTTATATATAGGTATAAAAAATGAAAAAAAATTCATTTCTTTTTCATGAATAGTACTATATTTAATATCATTGACAATTTGTATAAGAGAATCCCCTATTGAATTAAATGATGAATATAAATTAATCCATTTTAGAAAAATATCTT